>JBKJXG010000080.1:0-8557 GCA_046716525.1 Solirubrobacterales bacterium | reverse complement strand
GCCGAGGCACCGCTGGCCATCGCCGGCGCTGATGCCGATACTGCCTCGCGGCTCGACGCGGTCCTGCTCGAGGACGACTTGATCGCCGCGGCCCACACGGTGGCGGCGGTGACTCAGCCGTCGCCGTCCGCTCGAACGGGACTTGGACGAGTGAGCGGAACGCCGCCCAAGCCCCGTTAGCGGCCTTTACCCGCGGCGCGAGTTGAGGATCGCCCCGACGATGAACGCCAAGCGAGACGCTCACCGTCGTCGCTTCGATCGCCGGCGGCTGCATCGAACTGTGGCCGGCCGGCTCGATCTAACGTGCCGCGGTCATGGAGGCTTCGTCGATGCGCGATCCTGTGGTGATGGTGACTTGCCAGTGAAGCCCACGGCGACCGGATCCCGGGCCCCTTTGGACTCCGAGCAGCCCCATAACGGGCGCGACGAACAGCCGATCGAGCACTTCGACGTGCTCATCGTCGGCGCCGGCCTCTCGGGCATCGGCGCGGCATGTCACCTCAAAGCGCGATGTCCGGGCAAGACCTTCGCGATCCTCGAAGCGCGCGATGCGATCGGCGGTACCTGGGACCTGTTCCGCTATCCCGGTATCCGCTCGGACTCCGACATGTTCACGCTCGGCTACTCGTTTCGGCCGTGGGAAGAGGCAAAGGCGATCGCCGACGGTCCCTCGATCCGAAGCTACGTCCGTGAGACCGCTCGCGACCATGGCGTCGATCGCGAGATCCGCTTCAACCATCGTGTCGTCAGCCTGAGCTGGTCGTCGCAGACGGCGACCTGGACGGTCGAGGCCGAGCGCACCGATACCGGCGAAACCCGGCGCATGACCTGCGGCTTCCTCTTCACCTGCACCGGCTATTACCGCTATGAGGAGGGCTACACACCCGAGTTCGCCGGCGTCGATCGCTTCCGTGGCGAGATCGTCCATCCGCAGAAGTGGCCCGATGACCTCGACTACGAAGGCAAGCGCGTGGTCGTCATCGGCAGCGGCGCCACCGCGGTGACCCTCGTCCCGGCAATGGCGCCAAGCGCGGCGCACGTGACGATGCTTCAGCGCTCGCCGAGCTACGTGCTCTCCCTGCCGGCGCGCGACCCGATCGCCGACTTCCTGCGGCGCGTCTTGCCGTCGAAGCTCGCCTACGCGGTCGTCCGCTGGAAGAACGTCCTGCTCACGTCGGCGTTTTTTTATCTCAGCCGGCGGTGGCCGAAGCTGATCAAGGCGGCGATCCGCAGGGGCGTTCAGCGCCGGCTCCCCGAGGGTTACGACGTCGACACGCACTTCAAGCCCGCCTACAACCCGTGGGATCAGCGCGTCTGCCTCGTTCCCGACGGCGATCTCTTCGTCTCGCTCAGCCGCGGCGAGGCCTCGATCGTCACCGACCGGATCGAGACCTTCACCGAGACGGGTCTCGAGCTCGAGTCGGGAGCCGCCCTCCAGGCCGACGTCATCGTCACCGCCACCGGCCTCAACCTGCTGCCACTCGGCGGCCTCGACATCACCGTCGACGGCCAAAAAATCGATATCTCGAAGACTGTCGGCTACAAGGGAATGATGATCAGCGACGTGCCGAATCTCGCCCTTGCGCTCGGCTACACCAACGCCTCGTGGACCCTGAAGTGCGACCTCGTCGCGGAGTACGTCTGTCGCCTGCTCAACCACATGGACGCGGGCGGCTATCAGCAGTGCGTGCCGCGAGGGCCCGATCCGTCGCTTCCGACCGAGCCCTTCCTCGACCTGACGTCCGGCTACGTCACGCGATCGATCGACAAGCTACCTCGACAGGGACAGCGCCCGCCCTGGCGGCTGCACCAAAACTATGCGCGCGACGTGGCCCTGATGCGCTACCGAACCGTGGACGACGAGGCGATGGACTTCGCCCACGCCGGCACCGTGGTGATCCCGTCAGCAGGCGTCGTAGACGTAGCGCGGTGAGCCCGGCGTACTCACCTGCCGGTCTCTGAGCACGACCGAGATCTCGTCGCCGACCGTGCGGCAGGCCGCGTCGAAGTCGCTTCGCCTGTACTCGATCGCGATCACCCGATCGCCGTGGATGCGGCGGTAGCGATCGCATTCCCGGTAGCGCGCGCATTCCTCGGCGATCGCAAAGGCGAAACCGACCTTGCGTGATTGCTTGGCGCTGAGATCGGCGGTGTTCTTCTGGCCCACCGCCAGTCCGCGGGAGTCGGCAAGCTTGGCGAGGCGGCCTGCGAACGCAAGCGCCTCTTTCTTGGCGAACGGGACCCGCCGGGCCAACGGCGTCCCGTCGAAGCGCGTCCAGGAATCGAGATTGTCGTACTCGACCGCGTCGTAGCCCTTCTGTGCGCAGGCGTCGATCATCGGCTCGAGCCAGCGAGCCGCTTGGCGACGCTTCGCGGCGGTGCTGATATCCACCAGGTACTCGCCTCCCCACTCTGGATCGTCGCCGAGCTTGGTCAAGACCAGCGGCTTGGGCCAGTTGGAGCGCTCGTCGGGGCGGTAAACGCCAGGTTCGTCGCCCTGTGTCTGAAACGCGTTGACGTAACAGATCGAGTACACCGGCTCGCCCGCAGGCTCGCCGGAGAACCAGTCACGCGAGACAACCGAGGCGCCGTCGGGCAACTCGTAATCGCCACCGATCTGGTAATCGAAGCCGGCGTTGGCCGGAGGTGCATGCACGGCCGCGGCTGTGGGTGCGATCCGTCCATTACCGAATTGCGCTTCGGCGTCAGCGCCGGCGGCCAACACCGCGGCCGCGGCGAGCGAGACCGCCGCGAACTGCAATGGCGTCAGCGCTTGTCCCAGGCGCGCAGGTGCGGCTCGGGGTCGATCGGGCGGCCACCGTCGTACCAGCCCGGCGTCGACCACATCTCGAAATGCAGATGGCAGGTGCTGGAGTTGCCGGTGGTGCCGACACGGCCGATCGTCTGACCGGCGACCACGGCCTCGCCCTTGCGAACGTAGGCCGCCTCCTGCAGATGCATGTACGCGGTGTCCACGAGCGGCCCCTTACCGTCGATGACGACGTAGTTGCCGGCGGAGCCGTGGTACTCGCGAAACTCGACGCGTCCCGGCTGCACGGCGACGACCCGCTTGCCGCACTTGGCGATCAGGTCCTGGCCTTGGTGGTCGCGGCCGGCGCCGAGGCCGTCCCCGTAGGTGTGGCGGCCGCGCACGGGGAAGACGCCATCGGCGCCCTCGGGGATCGGCACCGGCTCGCTCTCATCGGCGTCGACGCCCCCGCCGCCATCCGGGCCGATGCCACCGCTACCGGCGGCGCCGGCACCCGCGGCGAGGATCGCCAGTGAGATAATCGCGCCGATCCCAGCTACGGCTGAACTCGCCGAAATACGCTTGAAGTAAGTCAACGTGGAACGTCCCTTTCGTCGGCCTACGGGGTTAGCTGACGGGCTGGCGCTGAAAGAGCCTGCGCCCCCGGCGACCTCAGAACGAGAGGCTGGCTGGGTTAGCCCCGATGCAGATGGTTCCCCCGCTCTCTCGCCCCAAGGTTCAGGGCGCGAGACTCGGCATTACCTGTTGATCGAGAGCCCCAGTGTACGAATCTGCAACGAACTTTGCAAGCAGATGCTCACAAAGGGCTCTGCGACACCGGAATCACAGCCATAGGATCGGCGAATGCGGATCCTGCCAGTCACCGCCGGGCCGCTGTTCGAGGACGACGGCGCGCGCGGCGCGCGCATCATCCGCCGCGTCCGCGGGATCACGCTCGAGCTGCTCGCGTTCGTCCTCGTCACCGTCCTGCTGCCCGTGCTGGTGTTGGCCGCAGCGGTCGTCGATCTCGTCCTCTGGCTGCGCCGTCGAAAGCCCTGGGTCGGCGTTCGCCTCGTTGCCTTTCTGTGGTGGTTCTTGTTCGGCGAGTTCCGGGCTCTCGCGGCGTTGCTTGGCATCTGGATCGTCACCGCCGGCCCGCTCGGCAAGGGCTCGCTGCGCCGTCGCCGCCTGCTCTACGCGGTGCGCCTCCACTGGTCGCGCAGCCACATGGGCGGGATCAAGGTGCTCTTCGGCCTGCGCTTCGAAATCGAAGACCTCGATCAGGCCGCGCCGGGCCCGATCGTGATGATGATGCGCCACGCCAGCATCATCGACAACGTCCTCCCCGACTACACGGTCACGGCCGCGCACGGCATCGGCCTGCGCTTCGTGCTCAAGCGCGAGCTGCAGATCATCCCCACGATCGACATCGGCGGGCGCTGGGTGCCGACGGTCTACGTTCGCCGCGCCTCGACCGACCCGGAACGCGAGAGCGCGGTCCTCGCCACCCTCGCCAACGACCTCGAGGCCGGGGAGGGCATCCTCATATACCCCGAGGGCACCCGCGCTACGGCGAAGAAGATCGCCCGGGCGCAGGAGGTGATCGCCGAGCGCCAGCCCGAGATCTCGCCGATGGCCAACCGGCTGCACAACCTCCTACCGCCACGCCTGAGCGGTCCGCTGGCGCTGCTCGACCGCGCCGAGGGGGTCGACGTCGTCTTCTGCGGCCATGTCGGCTTCGACGGCTTTCAGTACATCTCCGACATCTGGGCCGGCGGGCTCGTCGGCCGGACGATTCGCGTCCGCTTCTGGCGCTGCGCCGCGGACTCGATACCCCCGGGCGACGACGAGCGCACGGCGTGGCTCTATGAGCACTGGCAGATCCTCGACGACTGGATCGGCGAACAGCGCGTTCGTGACGCCCCCGAGCGCCGAGCGTTGGATTAGGCGCCGCCGATGCTCACAGTCGCTCCAGAGCAAGCGCTCGCATTTCGCGTCGCCGGGCACAACCTTCACCGGCGCACCGACGCGCTCACCGCGGTCGCCGCCTGCGGCCTGCAGAACTACCCTCCCGGTTGGGTCGAGGTCGCCCTGAACGCCCGCACCAACGAAGAGGTTGACCCGCGAAAGACGGTGACCGTGAACGCGATGCGGGGTGCCCCCTACCTCGTCCCGAGCAAGGAGGTGGCGATCTTCACGGCGGCGCTGTGGCCCGACGACGAGGAGCTCGGCTCGGTCGTCAACAGTCGCGAGGCGCGCGAGGCCAAGGCCGCCGGCTACACGGTCCGCGAGGCGCTCGACAGGGTTGCCGAGGCGGCGCGCGACGGTCTCGCCGGCGGCCCGCTCGGGCGCGACGACTTTCATCAGGCGCTGCGCGAGCGCCTGCCGAAGAACCTGCTTCCGTGGTGTCGAGGCTGTCAGAGCCACCACGTCCGCCCGGGCTTTTGGCGCACCCTCGGGCTGATGGGCGTGACGCGGATGGACGGCAAGGCGCGCTATGCGCTCGCCAAGCCGGCGAAAATGCCGCTGGCCAAGGCTCGCAATCAGCTTGCGCGCAGATTCCTGCGCTGCTTCGGCCCCGCCAGCCACACACAATTGGCGAAGTGGGCGCAGACCTCGCCCAAGCACACGAAGGCGCTGTTCGGGGACATCTCCGACGAGCTCGAAGCGGTAGAGCTCGATGGCGCCAAGCGCTGGCTGCTTGCCGCGGACGTCGAGCGGCTCGAGCGGCCGCCGAAAGCGACGGGGGTCAGGATGCTCGGCGGCCATGACCCCTACGTCGGCCAGCCCGATCGCGAGACGCTCGCTCCCGACAAGAGGCTGCGAACGAAGCTGTTCCCTGCGGTCGGCCGTCCGGGGGTGATCCTCGACCGTGGCCGGCTCGCCGGGTTGTGGAAGGGACGAAAGCGGGGCGACGTGCTTGCGATCGAGGTCGAATGGCTCGATCGCGCGGTCGAGCTCGGGCGCGAGCCGAACGCCGTCGCCAAGGCACGCGGGTGTGAGCGCGCCCAAATCCGGCCGTGAAATAGGTTCGCGTCGTGCCCTGGATCCCCCGCTTTCCGCTGATCGGCGATCCGCTGCGGCGGATCCGCATGCCGAAGGACCTCGAGGCAGTCACCTCGACCGGGTTCGAGGCCGGTCCGGAATCGGTGGGAATGAGCGCCGAGGCTGTCGAGCAGATCTGGGAGGCGGCTGTGAGTCTCTACCGCAGCGGCGTACACCCTGCGCTGCAGCTCTGCCTGCGCCGACACGGCGAGGTCGTGCTCGACCGTGCAATCGGTCACGCCGACGGCAACGGGCCCGAGGACGACCGCGACGCCCCCAAGCGTCTCGCCGGCCCTGAGACTCCGTTTTGCATCTACTCAGCCTCGAAGGCGATCACGGCGATGGTCGTCCACAAGTTGGCCGAGCGAGGCCTGCTCGCCCTCGACGACCGCATCGTCGACCACATCCCCGAGTACGCGCGACACGGCAAGGAAGGAATCACGATCGCCCACGTGCTCGCCCACCGCGCCGGCGTCGCCGGCCTGCCGAAGGCGGCCCTCGACCTCGACCGACTGGGCGACCGCGAGCGCTTTCTCGATCTGATCTGCGATGCGAAGCCGACATCCGAGCCGGGCAAGCTGCTGGCTTACCACGCGGTCTCGGGCGGCTTCATCCTCGGCGAGGTCGTCCACCGCGTCGCCGCCAAGAACATCCGCGACGTCCTGGCGGAGGAATTCCTCGACCCACTCGGCTTTCGCTGGGGCAACTACGGCGTCGACCCCGGCGACTTCGAGCAGGTCGGCCTTGCCTACGTCACCGGCCCGCCGCTGCTGCCGCCCGTCTCGACCCTGGCGACACGCGCGCTCAGCGCTCCGATCGACAAGGTGATCGAGATCTCCAACGATCCGCGCTTTCTGACGGCGGTGATCCCCGCGGCCAACGTCGTCACGACCGCGAACGAGCTCTCGCGCTTTTTCGAGATCTTTCGCTGCGGCGGCGAGCTCGACGGCGTTCGCGTGATCGAGCCGGAGACGATTCGCACCGCTCTGACCGAGCAGTCGCGCCTCGAGATCGACCTCTCACTCGTCTTCCCGACCCGCTTCAGCTACGGGCTCATGCTCGGTGCCAAGGTGATCAGCCTCTACGGCCGTGACACCGATCTCGCCTTCGGCCATCTGGGCCTGATCAACATCATGGGCTGGACCGACCCCGAGCGTGGCATCTCGGGCGGGCTGATCACCTCCGGCAAGGCGATCCTCTATCCGGAGGTCCATCGCTTCTACGGCCTGATGCAGCGAATCGCCTCCGAGAGCCCGAAGGTGCCGGAGTCCGAGCGTCCGTTCTGAGCCTGGCGGGCCGATCGAATAGCGTCCGGCCAATGAACGATTCGCCGCTGGCCGGCAAGGTCGTATTGATGTCGGGCGGCAGCCGGGGCATCGGCCTGGCGATTGCCAAGCGCTTGGCGCGTGAGGGCGCCCGCGTCGCGATCATGGCCAAGACCGCCGAGCCGCATCCGAAGTTGCCCGGGACGATCTACACGGCTGCCGAGGAGATCGAGCAGGCCGGCGGCGAGGCGCTGGCGATCGTCGGCGATGTTCGCGACGACGAACAGGTTGAAAGCGCTGCCGCCCAGACCGTGGAGAGGTTCGGCGGCATCGACGTCGTCGTCAACAACGCCAGCGCGATCAACCTCGTGCCGATCTCCGAGCTCGAGCCCAAGCGCTACGACCTGATGGCGGACATCAACACCCGCGGCACGTTCCTGCTCACACGCACTGCCCTCCCCCATCTTCGCAAGTCCTCTCACGCTCATGTGCTGACGCTGTCGCCACCGCTGAGCGCCGACCCAAAGTGGCTCAAGGGGATCGCCCCGTACACGCTTTCGAAGATGGGAATGACGATGCTGACCCTGGGCCTGGCTGCCGACGAGGCCGAGCACGCGGTCGCGGGGAACTGCCTTTGGCCGCGGACGTTGATCGCCACCGCGGCGGTGCAGAATCTGCTCGGTGGCGACGCAGCGATGGCGCAGGCTCGCACGCCCGAGATCTACGCCGATGCGGCCCACGAGATCCTGCGTCGCGACCCTCGCGCATGCACGGGCAACGCCTTCATCGACGACGAGGTCCTCGCCGAGGCGGGCGTGACCGACTTCAGCGTCTACAAGGAGGCCGAGGGCGAGCTTGCGCTCGACCTCTTCGTCGACGATTGGGGCCCATCGGCCCAAACGTGACGTGACGCTTCCGGCAGCGGTCATCTTCGACAACGACGGTCTCCTGCTCGACACCGAGACCGTCTGGACGCGCGCCGAGCAAGAGCTGTTCGAGCGTCGCGGTCGCGAGTTCACGCTCGCCCACAAGCAGAAGCTGGTGGGCACGCCGGCTCATATCAATGGTGCCCTGCTGGAGAAGTTCCTCGATGAGCAGGGCAAGGCGGAGGTCCTCATCGCCGAGCTCGACGAGCTCGTCCTGGCCGAGCTCAGGCGCGGCATCGAGACGATGCCATGGGCCGAGGAGCTGGTCGACGAGCTGCGCGAGCGCGGCGTAGCGGGGGGCCTGGTCTCGAACTCGCCGCGGCTGTTCATCAAAGCCGCGCTCGAGCGCGTCGAGATGAGCCGGCACTTCGACGTCGGCGTCAGCGGCCACGAAGTTGCCGCGCCGAAGCCGGCGCCCGATCCCTACCTCGAGGCATGCCGCCAACTGCGCGTGGACCCGAGCCCGGACGTAGTCGTGCTCGAGGACTCGCCGACCGGGGTCGCCTCAGGTGTCGCCGCCGGCCTCACCGTGATCGGGGTGCCCTCGCTCGAAGGGGTCGAGCTGGATGAAG
>JBKJXG010000079.1:0-5044 GCA_046716525.1 Solirubrobacterales bacterium | reverse complement strand
CCGCCGAGGGCCGCAGCGGCGATGCCCGAGTCGTCGCCGATCGCCGGCTCGCCCGTGGCCGCGTGCGCGGTTCGCGCCTTGACCGCGGCGTTGTCGGCGAAGGTCTTGCCGGTTTCCGGCGGCAGCTCCAGATCGGCCGGCATCGGCGCCAGCTCAACGCCTTCGAGGATCTCACCGAGCTCGCGAAGCTTGTGGTCGTTTCGCGTCGCCACGACCAGACGCGGCGGCGCCATCAGACGGCTGGCAGTCCGCCGCAGGCCTCGGACTGCTTCTCGCGCAGACCGGCGATCGCGGCCTCGCCCAAGCTCAGCAGCTGATCGAGCGAGGCGCGCGAAACGGGGGTTTGCTCGGCGGTCGCCTGGACCTCGATCAGCCCGCCCTCACCGGTGATGACGATGTTGGCGTCGACTTCGGCATTGGAGTCTTCGGAGTAGTCGAGATCGCACAGCAGCTCGCCGCCGACGACGCCGCATGAGATCGCCGCGACCGAGCCGGCGAGCGGGTCGCGCTCGAGCTCGCCCGCCTCGAGCAGGCCGTTGAAGGCAAGGCGCAGGGCGACGTAGCCGCCGGTGATCGAGGCGCAGCGGGTGCCGCCGTCGGCCTGGAGAACGTCGCAGTCGACGTAGACGGAGCGGTCGGGCAGCGCCTCGAGATCGACGACGCCGCGAAGCGAACGCCCGATCAGCCGCTGGATCTCGGTCGAACGCCCGTCGGGGCGCCCGCGGGCGGAGTCGCGCTGCTTGCGATCGCCCGTCGATGCGGGCAGCATCGCGTACTCGGCCGTGACCCAGCCCCGGCCCTTGCCCTCGAGCCATTTCGGCACCGAGCTCGAGACCGAGGCGGTGCAGATGACCCGCGTCTCGCCCTGCTCGTACAAGCACGAGCCAGTCGCCGTGCGGACGAATCCGGGTTCGATCGAGACGGGGCGGACGTCGGCGGCTGTGCGGTCATAGCTTCGGGCCATGGCGGCAGTCTGCCAGCCTGCGATTAGTTCCAGTGCGCTCGGCGGTCATCATTGCCACAGACCACGACTGATGAAGGAAGGCATGGCGATGGCCGAGCGAACTGTCGGAACCCGCGATCAATGGCTCGAGGCGCGAAAGGCGCTGCTTGTTCGCGAGAAGGAGTTGACGCACAGAAGCGATGCGCTCGCGAAGGCACGGCGAGAGTTGCCGTGGGTCGTGGTCGAGAAGGAGTACCGCTTCGAGACCGACGAGGGGACGAAGACGCTGATCGAGCTCTTCGGCGGTCGCTCGCAGCTGCTCGTCTACCACTTCATGCACGGCCCGAACGCGCCCGAGGGCTGTCCCGGCTGCACCTTTGCGACCGACACCTTCGACGCCACTCACGCCCATCTCGAGGCTCATGACGTGAGCTTCGTCCTCGCTTCGCGCTCGCCGCTGGAAACCCTCAACGCCTACAAGGCGCGCATGGGCTGGAGCATTCCTTGGGTGTCCTCGGCCGAAAGCGACTTCAATCGCGACTTCAGCGCCTGGACCGAGGAGGACCGCAACAACGGAACCGGCTGGAATTTCGGCACCCCGAGCGGAGCGTGGGTCGACGTCGTCAACGACATGGAACTGATGGCGCTGAGCACCTTCGCGCTCGAAGACGGCGTCGTCTACCACACCGACACCTGCTACGACCGCGGCACCGACGCCCTCAACGCCACCTGGTCGCTGCTCGACCGTACGCCAAAAGGACGCGACCACGGCGCGATCGAGGGCTGGCCCCGGCGCCGCGACGAGTACACGAACACGCCGGCCTGACCTCGGGCCAGCCGCGCTCCCAGAGGCGTCCAGGACCAAGCGGGACGCCGCCGGCACGTCCTCCGCAATGGCAGCGCCATGCGGAGGGCGGGCAGGCGGTGTATCCGCGAAGGTCCTGGCGCCTCTGGAGGGTTATTTGAAGGTGATCGCCTGAACTGCCTGCTTGATCTTGCCGATGATCGCCTCGGCGATCTCGTTTCCCTGAGAGCCGTTGAACGTCCGCATCGAGACGACCATTCCGACCATCAGCATCGAGACCAAAAGGATGAGGCCGACGTACTCGACCGTCCCCTGGCCCCGCTCGTCGCCGCTGGTGCGTTCGCGGATGGCGAGTGCGGTTGCGTGTAGGTATCCGATGGCTGCGTGCAAGCTGCCTCCTCTCGTCGGTGAACGCGAGAATCATCGGCCGCAGCGGTTCGCCGAACTAGACGCAGCCGCAAAGAACGTCGCGCGAACGTGTGCCGATCTAGAGACCCCAGCGCTCGGCGAGCCGCGCCCGGTGCGGTGCGGCGGCCGCGCGATCGGCTTCGGCCGGCGCCCGATCGCCTTCGAGTGCCTTGAGCGTCGCGATTACCGACGCCGCCAAAGCGGCCGGCGAGTAGCCGCCTTCGAGGCAAGCCATGACCGGCGCCCCGATCTCGCGCCCGACGTCGCGCATCGTCGCGGTCATCGCGGCGTAGGCCTCGGTTTCGACCCGGCAGGAAGCGAGCGGGTCGTCGCGGTGAGCGTCGTAGCCGGCTGAGATCACGATCAAGCCCGGCTCGAACGAGCGGGCGATCGGGGCGATGACGTGCTCGACCAGCGCCATGAACTCCTCGCTGCCGGCCCCCGCGGCCACGGGGAGGTTGACGGTGAACCCCTCGCCCTCGCCTTCGCCGGCGTACTCGGCCGCACCGGTGCCCGGATACAGCGGCCACTGGTGGATGCTGGCGTAGAGGACGTCGCTGGAGGCGGCGAAAATCGCTTCCGTTCCGTTGCCGTGATGGACGTCCCAATCGAGGATCAACACGCGCTCGGATCCACAGGCATCGATCGCGTGTCGCGCCGCGACCGCAGCGCTGTTGAAGAGGCAGAACCCCATCGCACGCTCGCGCTCGGCGTGGTGGCCGGGTGGGCGCAGGCCGCAGAAGGCCGCGGTCGCCTCGCCCGCGAGCAGGAGCTCGGCAGCCGCGGCGGCAGCGCCGGCGGCCCGAGAAGCAGCCTCGAAGGAATCGGGGGCCGCCACCGTGTCCATGTCGATCAGGCCTCCGCCGCTCTCACAGAAGGCTTCGATCGCTTCGACGTGTCTGGCGTCGTGAACGCGAGTGAGCTGCTCGCGCGTCGCCGCCGGCGCCTCGAGGCGCTCGAGCCCGAGCCAGCCCGCGTTGTCGAGAGCGGCCTCGATCGCGACCAGACGGCCGGCATTCTCGGGATGCGCGCCCGTGTCGTGAAGATGCGAAGACGGGTGTGAGAGGTAGATGGTCACGGGTGGCGGGTACGGTACCCCGCTCTTGACCGGTGACCGCGCATGTGACGTGCTGGTGATCGGCGGCGGCGCCGCCGGCCTCCATGTCGCGCTCGAGTCTGCGGCCGCCGGCGCCGCGACGGTCCTCGTCTCGCGAAAGACGCTGGCCGAAAGCTCCAGCTACTGGGCTCAAGGCGGGCTCGCGGCAGCGCTCGCTCCCGACGACGCGCCGGGTCGCCACGCCGCCGACACCTTCGCGGCGGGCCGTGGCCTTTGTCGCACGAGCGCGGTCGACGTCCTCACCCGCGAGTCGCCCGCCGCTGTGGCCCAGCTTCAAGAGCGTGGCGTGCGCTTCGACACCGATCCCGACGGCGCGCTCGCGCTTGGGCTCGAGGGCGGCCATTCGGCGCGGCGAATCGTCCATGCCGGCGGCAGCGAGACGGGCCGTGCGATCACCTCGCGGCTGGCCGAGCTTGTCGCCGCGGAGCCGGGCATCGAGGTGCTCGAGGGTGCCTCGGCGCAGGCGCTGTGGAGCGATGCAAAGCGCTGCGCCGGTGTGATCACCGACCGCGGCGCGATCGCCGGGCGAGCGACGGTGCTGACGACCGGGGGCGGCGCCGCGCTGTGGAGGCGGACGACGAATCCGTGGGGCGCGATCGGCGCCGGAGCGGTGCTCGCCCACGCCGCGGGGGCCGAGCTCGCCGACCTCGAGCTCTGTCAGTTCCATCCGACGGCGCTGGCGCTGCCGGACAAGCCGCAGGACGGGCGGTTGATCACCGAAGCGGTCCGAGGCGAAGGCGCGACCCTGCTCGACGCGACCGGGCGACGCTTCACCGACGAGCTGGCGCCGCGCGACCAGGTCACGGCCGCGATTCTCGATCGCATCGAGGCCGACAACGCGACGCACGTCCTGCTCGACCTGCGCGAGCTCTCGCCCGAGCGCTTTCCGAACGTCTTCGCAATCTGCACAGCAGCCGGGCTCGATCCGGCCAACGAGCCGGTTCCGGTCGCACCCGCGGCGCATTATCTGATCGGCGGCATCGCCTGCGACCTCGAAGGGCAAACGACGCTGCCAGGCCTCTACGCCGTCGGCGAGTGCTCGTGCACCGGCCTCCATGGCGCCAATCGGCTCGCCTCGAACTCGCTCAGCGAGTGCTTCGTGTTCGGCAGCCGCGCGGCGCGAGCAGCCATCGCAGCGGCCGATCACGGCGGGCCGCCGGCAATCGGCGATTGGCGCTTTCAGCCCCCGACGCCACAAACGCGGGAGGCGGTCTGGGCGCATGCCGGTCCCCAGCGAGACGCGATCGGACTGGAACCCCTGCTCGACGACGCTTATCCGCTCGCCCGGCTGATCGCTCGCGCGGCCTTGGAGCGGCGCGAATCACGCGGGGTGCATCGCCGCAGCGACTTCCCGCTCCCCGATCCCGATCTCGAGCACGCGCACCTCGTTGTCGATCGGCTCGGCGAGCTCCGCCTCGAGCGCTGGGTCTGAATCAATTTAGTCCACTCCGGCGTAACCGGGGGACATTGATCGTCCGATCGTGAATAACTTCGGAAACTGTGGGTACTGCAGTGATCACAGCGAGCGAGAACGGCGGTTCACCTGAGCTCGCCGCAACATGCTCGCCTACAAATCGACCGCGAAGCCTCTTTATCGGCTTCGCGCGTTCAATCGATCGAATGATTGAAATATCCACCGATCGGTTAATAAGCACTTAATCAACCGCTCTTGAACATTCACAACCGTTTGGCAAAACTGCTCATGCCTCGGCGGGATGCACATGGAAGTCCCGGGGGCTCCAGGGATCGGAACCAGGGGTAAGGAGAGAGA
>JBKJXG010000078.1:0-4439 GCA_046716525.1 Solirubrobacterales bacterium | reverse complement strand
AGGATCGACGGGATCGTGGCCAGGATCGAGCCGAGGCCGCCCTCGTCGAGGCTCTCGGTCTTGCCGTCACACAGGCGCTCGGGACAGATGTTCGTCCACGGTTCAGCCACGTGCATCTCGTGGCTGTCCTGCAGCAGCGTGAACAGCGAGCGCGGGTGGTCGGCGGAGGTTCCGAGGCTGTCGAGGGGCGCTCGGATGCCGGTGGCGAGGGTCGGCACCGCGAGCTCGGTATCGCTGCGCGAGGTGGTCGCGTTGCGATACCAGACCGCATCCTCTCCGAGCGCGGCGAAGTTCGGAAAGCGAACCGCATCCAGGCGCCGGCCCGCGTTCATCAGGGCGTGACCCGGGAGCTCGTCGAATACGACCATGACCACGGGAGCCGGCGCATCGAGCTCCGCCGCTGCCTCGACCTCCTCGGTACCGCCGAAGACGAGCCCTGATACCGGCGAGAGCAAGAGGACGTAGGCGAGCACGATGATCGGCAGCGGCAGCAGCGCCGAGACGAACGAGCTGGCTCCGTCGAGACGTGCGTAGGCCACAGCTGCCGCCAGTCCGATCGCGATTACAAGTGGAGCCTGAATTTCGATCGACAGATCGAGCGGATAAAGCGCCTCCGAGGCGATGGTTGCCACAAGCACGGCGACAAGCGCAAGCTGGACAGCCCACCCCAACCTGACGCTGACCGCGCCGGCGAGCAGGCTGACCGCCGCGAGCGCGGCGGGTGCGCCGACGACGACGATCAGCGCAACAGCGACGACCTCGGCTCCACTTGCACCTCGCCCGATGAAGAACTGGGCGTTGGCGACGATCAGCACCGGCGCCGCGGCGAGCGAGGCGAGGACAAAGATGTGCAGGGCGAGCGAGAGGCGACGGCGATGGGTCAAGCCTCGCTATTGTGAACCTACTGTGAACCGGAAGCACGCATGAGTCTGCTCGCCTATCTCGACGCTGGCAGCGGCAGCGTCTTGCTGCAGGCCCTGTTGGGCGGAGCGGCAGCCCTCGCCGTCACCGGGAAGCTGTGGTGGAGCCGAGTCCTGACCCTGTTGCGAATCCGCCGGCCCGAGCCTGAGCCGGTGCCCGAGCGCGAGCTGGCAGCGGAAGAGCCGGCGCCGAGGTCTCGCGCTTCCTAGGCAGGGCGCGGCCCGAGGCGTGGCCTCACAGCCCCCAGCCGACCCAGGCTCGTTCAGGGATCCGGACAGCCGCGTCTTCGACGCCAACGGCGAGATTCTTCGGGCGCTGAGCGCGCGTGGCCTCGACGATTGGGAGCGCCTTGCCGGCACCGAGTTTTTCGCCAGCCTGCAGCGCAGCGGCAAGGTCGTCGCGACCGAGCGGCTCGAGAACCCTCCCGAGATCCAGCTCGGGGGCGCGACCACGGCGGCCGCGGTGCTTCGTCACGAACGCGTGCCGTTCGTCTCTTATCCCTACGAGTGGCCGTTCTCGATGCTTCAAGACGCGGCCTTGCTCGAGCTCGAGCTGCTGCGCGCGGCACTTGCCGAGGACATGGTGCTCAAGGATGCCTCGCCCTACAACGTGCAGTGGCGAGGATCACGGCCGGTGTTCATCGACATCGGGTCCTTCGAGCCGCTTGGCGAGGGCGAGCCGTGGGCGGGGTATCGCCAGTTCTGCACGTTGCTGCTTTATCCCCTGATGATCCAGGCATACGCGGAGCTGCCGTTTCAGCCCTGGTTGCGGGGCTCGCTCGAGGGCATCGAGCCCGCACAGGCGGGTGCGATCCTCGGCGGACGCCGCCGGCTGCGCCGCGGCGTACTCACCCACGTCGCGCTTCATGCTCGCCTCGAGCGCCGCGAGGCCGACCGCGACACCCGTGGTGAACTGCGCCGCGCCGGTTTTCGCAAGGAGATGATCGAGGCCAACGCGGCGGGGCTCGAGCGGCTCGTACGGCGCCTGCGCTGGAACGCTTCAGTAACTGCCTGGTCGGACTACGGCGAGCGGTCGCATTACGAGCGCGAGGAGCTCGAGCGCAAGGATCGCTTCGTCCGCGACGCCTGCGAGTCGCGTCGCTTCGGATTGGCGTGGGACCTCGGCTGCAACGACGGGCGCTATTCGCGGATCGCCGCTGAGCAGGGGGCCTACGTGGTCGCAGTCGATGGCGACCAGGCCAGCATCGAAGCGCTGTATCGGGATCTGCGCACACAGAGCGAGGGGCGCATCCTGCCACTGGTGATGGATCTTGCCGACCCGTCGCCGGCCCGAGGCTGGCGCGGTCGCGAGCGCGGCCCGCTCGAGCAGCGGGGCAAGCCAGAGCTGGTGTTGTGCCTGGCGCTCGTGCATCACCTCTCGATCGCGGCGAACGTGCCGCTGGCAGAGGTCGTCGCCTGGCTTGCCGGCCTGGGCGGCGTGGTGGTGGTCGAGTTCGCCGACCGCAACGACCCGATGGTGAAGCGGCTGCTGGACCGCAAGCGAGATGGCGCGCACCCCGACTATCGCCTCGACCATTTCGAGCGAGCATTGGCGGAGCACTTCGAGATCGAGCGTCGCGAGTCGCTCGGCTCTGGCGAGCGCACGCTCTATCGCGCTCGGCCACACTAAAAGCCGTGAAGCCGGTGAGAGTGGGATGTTCGGGCTGGGTCTACCGCGACTGGCGCGGCGACTTCTATCCGGAGAAGCTGCCCCAGCGCGATTGGCTCGCCTACTACTCACGGCGCTTCGAGACGGTCGAGGTCAACAACACCTTCTACAAACTGCCCAGCCCCGAGGCCGTCCGCGGCTGGATCGCGCAAACGCCGCGCGGATTTCGCTTCACGGTGAAGGCGAGCCGCTACATCACCCACATCAAGCGGCTCAGCAACCCCGAGAAGTACGTCGAGCGATTCTTGAAATCGATCGAGCCGCTCGCCAAGGCGCGAAAGCTCGAAGCAATCCTGTGGCAGCTGCCGCCGAGTTTCAAGCGCGACGACGAGCGACTGGACGCGGCGCTGGTGGCGATCCGCGCCCGCGCGCCGGGCCGCCACGCCGTCGAGTTTCGCCACCCGACCTGGTTCAGCGAGGACGTCTACTCGCTGCTGCGAGATCACGACGTCGCCCTCGCGATCGCCGACGACCCTGAGCTCGCCTTCCAAGAACGTGTGCGAACGACACGCTGGGCTTACGTGCGAATGCATCGCAACGGACGCGGGCAGGGGAATCGCTACTCGGCGGCCGAGCTCGCAACATGGAGGCGGCGGATCGCAGCATGGCGCGCGACCACCGATGTCCTCGTTTACTTCAACAACAGCCAGGAGGCATCTGCGATCGATCATGCCGCGACGCTGAGGGCTGGTTTGAGCTGAAGCCAGATGGCGAGCGATCCATGACCAAATTCGAAGCGGTGCCCGTGGGAACGGTTCGATCGCCGCTGACTGATCCCGACGCCGCGCCGAAGCAAGGCGACGAGGGGGCACCCGAAGCCTCGATCGTGTTCGAGAGCCAGGTTCGGGAGGCTCTAGAGGGGATCTCTGTCGGAGACCACGTCATCGTCCTCACCTGGCTCGATCGAGCTCAGCGGGACGTCGTCCGCGTGCACCCCCGCGGCGATCGCGCACGCGACCCGCTCGGAGTGTTTACCACTCGCTCACCGCACCGGCCGAATCCGATCGGCCTGCATCGGGTCGAGGTCGTCGCGGTGAACGGTTTGACGATTCGTGTGCGTGATCTCGAAGCGCTCGACGGGACGCCTGTGCTCGACGTCAAGCCGGTGCTCAGCGGCGAGATCGACGACCGCTGACCGGCGGTAGCGTCGCGGCGATCCGCCGGCTGTGTGAGTTCCGGGTCGATGGGTAAGGGGGGGACGTGGACCAAAGTCGTTCACATCGTGCGTGGTACTGGCTGCTCCTAGTCCCGCTCGTGGGACTGCTGATTCCGCCGATCTACAACCACGCTGAACCGGAGTTCATCGGGCTGCCGTTCTTCTACTGGTACCAGCTCGCCTGGGTGCCGATCAGCGTCGCGGTCACGGCGCTGGTGTATCGCAAGACGCGAGGCCCACGAGGATAAGTCGCGAGGTCTACGAGGATGAACGACGTCAACGAGGTCCAGCTCGCAATCGTCATCGCCTTGTTCTTGCTCGTCACCGTGCTCGGCTTCGCGGCCGCGCGCTGGCGCAAGGCGCAGTCGCTCGACCACCTCGATGAGTGGGGGCTCGGCGGTCGCAAGTTCGGCGGCTGTATCACCTGGTTTTTGCTCTGCTGCGACATCTACACGGCCTACACGTTCGTGGCGGTGCCGGCATTGGTCTTCGGACTTGGGGCGATCGGCTTCTTCGCGGTTCCCTACACGATCATCGTTTACCCGCTGGTGCTGCTGGCGGCGGTGCGGATGTGGTCGGTCGCGCACCGTCACGGGTTCGTCACGCCGGCGGACTTCATTCGCGGTCGCTACGACTCCTCCGGGTTGGCGCTCGCGATCGCGCTCACCGGCATCGTCGCGACGATGCCCTACAT
>JBKJXG010000077.1:0-4239 GCA_046716525.1 Solirubrobacterales bacterium | reverse complement strand
GGGCTCGGCGCGATCTTGGTCTGGGTCGCAAAGCGGCTGGCAGGCCAGCTCGCCTCGTCGCTGAGCCTGCTGGCCAAGGCGGTCCCGCTGCTGGCGATCTTCGCCCTGCTCTCGTTCACGACCGAAGAGATGTGGGACATATTCGGCGAGATCAGCGCCTTCTCATACGCCTGCGTCATCGGTCTCTTCGTCGTTCTCGGCACCGCGTTCTTGTTCGTGCGCGTGCCGCGTGAGACTCGCCGGCTCGAGCGGGAAGCGAGCGAAGGCGGGCCGCCGCTGACCCGCGCGCAGGGGATCAACGTCGGGCTCGTTCTCTTCGTCAGCCAAGCCGTGCAGGTGCTGATCGTCAGCCTCACGATCGGTGCCTTCTTCGTCGTCTTCGGCACGCTTGCGATCGATGCGGTGGTTCGCACCGAATGGCTCGGCGACGACGGCAACACCTTGCTCGAGCTCTCGATCGCCGGCGAGCAGTTTCAGCTCACCGCCGAGTTGCTGCGCGTCGCCGGCGGTCTTGCCGCCTTCTCGGGTTTCTACTTCGCGGTAGCGATGCTGACCGACTCGACCTATCGTGAGGAGTTCCTCGAGGAGCTCACCGACGAGATGCGCACGAGCTTCAAGGCGCGCGCTGAGTACCTGCGGCTGCGAGGCGGCGTCGCCGCGCCGGCTGAGGCCGTGGCGAGATGAGCGCGACGATGGTCGCGGGCTACCGCCACGTGCCAGGCAACCACTGTGGCTCGACCGCGCTTCGCAACCTGCTGGCCTTCGGCGGTGTCGAGATCACCGAGGAGATGGCGTTTGGCCTTGGATCGGGGGCCTGTTTCTACTACGTGCCGCTCGACGGACAGTCGCCGTCGCGGTTCATCAACGGGCGCGTCGGCCGACTCGAGCAACAGTTCTGCGAGCTCACGGGGTTGGCGCTCGAGCTGCGCACGTTCGAGGACGCAGGCGATTCGTGGCATGCGGCGCGCTCAGTTGTCGACGCCGGCGACCCGGCGCTGCTGCTGACCGACCTCTACTACCTCGATCACTACGGCAGCTCGGCCCATTTTCCGGGGCACGCGGTCGTCCTTGCCGGCTACGACGACGAGGTGGCATACCTGTCCGACACCGCCTTCGGCGAGCTGCAGACGACGCGCCTGGAGAACCTCGCCCGCGCCCGCCACGGCGAGCACCCGATCTTCCCGCTCGCCGGCCACATGCTGACCCTGCCGGCGACCGACCTCGATGATCCCCGCCCGGCCGCCGCGCGTGCGATCGATCACAACGCGCGGCAGATGATCGAACCGGCGTTGGGGGAGTTCGAGGGGTTGCCGGCGTTACGGCGCTTCGCCGCCGAGGTCGGGAGCTGGCCAGAGCAGATCGACGACTGGCAATGGTGCGCGCGCTTCGGCTACCAGGTGATCGAGCGTCGCGGCACCGGGGGCGGCAACTTCCGGCTCATGTACTCGCGCTTTCTCGCCGAGGTGGAGAACCCGCACGCCGTCGTCGCGGCTGAGGCGGCCGAGCGCTGGACAGACTTGGCTGCGGCGCTGCTGGCTGCGAGTGAGGCTGACGAGCCTGAGAGCGCCCTGTGGAGCGAGGTCGGCAACGCTGCCCAGCAAGTGCTCGTCGCCGAAGAGCGCCTATGGCCGGCGCTGCTCTGACCCGCGGAGACCGAGCGCCAGATTCGCCAAGCAGTTTGCCGTTTTCATGCCGCTCGGCTGAGGTCAGTCGCGCAGCAACCGCAGTACCGCGCGCTCGATCTTCTCGCGCTCGACGAACTCACCGGGATCGCCCGCGGCGATCAGGCGCTTGAGCGAGGCGCGGATCGTCTGCCCAGAATCGAAGCGGTCGAACACGCGGGGGTCGATGTATGCGCTGCGACAGACCGCGGGTGTGTTCGCGAGGTACGTGGCTACGCGCTTGGTCGCCGCGGTCGCCGCGCGTTTTCGGGCGGTCTCGGTGTTCGCATCGTGACCGGTGGCGGCGAGCTCGACCGCACAGAGCACGGTTGCGTTCCAGGTACGGAAGTCCTTCGCCGTGTACTCCCTGCCGCCCATTACCTCCTTCAGGTACCCGTTGATGTCGGGCGCCTTGACGTCGACCCAGCCGCGGCCGTCGCGGAACGCCAGCAGTTCGAGGCCACCCCCCTTTCGATCCAAGAGGGATTTGATCGTCGGCAAGACGGCGGGATCGGCGATGTCCTGGCGGTGGCGCTTGGAGCCCTTCGCGGTGTAGTCGAAGGAGGCGACGCCGCGGCTGACCTTGACGTGCTTTCGGCGCAGGGTCGAGAGTCCGAAGGTCTCGTTCTCAGCGGTGTAACGATCGGAGCCGACTCGAAAGAAGCCGAGGTCGAGCAGCCGCACCGAGCAGGCGAGGACACGGTCGCGGACGAGGCCACGTAACGCGAGATCGGCCCCGGCGCGCTCGCGCATCGCCGGCAGGGCTTTGGCGAAGCTCTCCATCGAGCCGAACTTCTCGCGGTCGCGATCGACTCGCCAGTCGGGGTGATAGATGTATTGCTTGCGCCCCCGGGCGTCGAAACCGGTGGCTTGGATGTGGCCGCGAGGGTGAGGGCAGACCCACACCTCCTCCCAGGCCGGAGGGATCGCCAGCTCGGCGATCCGCTCACGCACCTCGCGGTCGGCGATCGTGGTGCCGTCCTCCTCGACGTAGCCGAATCCTTTGCCGCGGCGAACGCGACGAATGCCCGGCCTGGCGCTGTCGACTCTTCGCAAGCGGGCCATCGACTCGACTTGTACCCGCCACGGGGCCCAGCGCAACAGCACTGCCGAGAACGCAAGCGGTCCAGTGCCCGGCCTGCGCGCGGCATTTCGAAATCGGTCGCTACGCGATCAGCCGGGCGAAGTAACCGATCGGGAGGCCGTGGCGGCTCTCGAAATGAAGCCCTGCCGCCTCGCCGCGCCGGCGCAGCGCCCCCGGGGACGTGTAATGAGGATCGCCGAGCAGCTCGCCGACGATCAGCCGCCCGCCGGGGCGCAGGACGCGCGCGATCTCGCTCAGAGCGGCAGCCTGATCGGGAATCTCGCCGAGCACCGCGATCAGGACGACGGCGTCGACGGAGTCGTCGGCGTGGGGGAGCACGGTCGCGTCGCCGCAGGTCGCGGTCACGTTGGTGAGCCCGCGCTCGCGTACGCGCTGCATGGTGTGGTCGAGCATCTCCCGCTGAATGTCGAAAAGCTCGAGCATCCCCTGCGGAGCGAGCCACTGGCCGAGATCGAGCGAGTAGTAGCCGGTGCCGACGCCGATCTCGAGGACGCGTTCGCCGGGCTCCGGCCGCAGTGTCTCGCGCAGGCGGCTACGGGTGATGAACGGGTGCGGCGCCTCGACCCAGAACCGCTGTCCATATGGGCAGGCCGAGGGGTTCTTGCGCCACCACAGCGCCGCGGCGGTGATCGCCGCGAAGAGCCCGAGCAGGAGATGGCGAGACCGCACGCACTGACTGTAACAAATACCCCATAGGAGTATATCGACCAGGGTCGACAATGGCGCCGGGATTGGGCTAGCGGCCGAGAGTGCGCAGGAACTGTGGCGCCCGGCCGGCAAGCACACCGAGCAGCTCGCGGACCTCGCCGAGGCCCGCGCGCAACTCGCCGTCGCCGGCCTCGATCGGAAGCATCGAGTCCTGCAGCTCAGCGATCTGGCGATCCGCGTCGGACGCGGTCGCCACCGCACGCTCGATCATCTCCTTGAAGCTGTGACGTCGCACGTTCAACTGCGCCGCCTCGAACGCGTGTGGGGAAAGTTCAACCCGCTCGGCGAACTGGGCGTGCGTGCGCTTAGCCCGACCGAAAGCTCGCTGCACGGGCCGGTAGAGCTCGCCGTCGAGACGATCCGCGGTGGTCACGTCGAGTTGCTCGTAGGCCTCGGCCAGGAGCGCGGTCGCCAGGGCGATCTGGTCGACCGCGGCGGCGAGATCGTCGAGGATCTGCCCCCGCGCTTCGAGCGTGGTGAACGCCACCTGCTAGTTCGAGAAGCCGACGCCGCGGGCCGCGTCGGTGACTCGGATGAACACGACCGTGGCCAGGTTGAGCGAGACCGTGCCCTCCTGGACCTTGACGTCGTACCAGCCCTTGTCGGCTTCGACTGCCTGGCGCAGCTCGCGCAGGTCGCTTTCACCCAGTTTGACCGAGAGCACCTGCCCGATCCCGAACCCGATCTCAACCTTGTTCTGCTCGTCCGCCATAGCTGGCCCTCCTCAGTGCTTAGTGTCCCTTGGCAGGTTCGACGATTTCGGTG
>JBKJXG010000076.1:0-4611 GCA_046716525.1 Solirubrobacterales bacterium | reverse complement strand
ATGCCTCGACGAGCGTGACGATTGTCTCCGGACGAACACCGTCGACTTTCATGGCCTCCGCTGCTTCATCGCTCTGCAGGCCTTGCTCGAACGTCTCCAGGTCCGGAACGCCGTCGAAGATCACGCCAACCCGGTTCGAGTTCCCAGGGTCCCGGAATGTGCGCGCGGTGATTCCCATGGCGCCGAAGAACTCCTCGCGCTTCGGTGACGCCAGCCAATGGTCGACGTCGTCTACTTCATGGAACACAAGCAACGTGGCCATCGCGCCTCATCCTTCTCACAGCCGGGAGACTGTGGGTCTCGGGTGTCACGCTGACCCTAATCCTTTCATGCCGGGCCCGCAAGTCGCACGCGCCTCCGCGAAGAAGCTGCGCAATCCCATGCATTGAAGGAGCCCTGGTCCCCGGGGCATCGCGCTTCCCCTTCGCGCGAGGAGCAGGCGCGCGGGGGCTCGCTTTCAGACGCTCGCGTCGTACGAAAAGCAAGTTGATGGGCTTAGCCGCCGACCGGCAAGGCCTCGCGCTCGGCGCGGGCGAGGTCGGCCTCGGCCAGCAGTTCGCATTCGCGGCCGACCTGTTCGGCTTCCTCCAGCGCCTCGGCCGCACCAGGAGCCCCGGCCGCGGTGCGTGCCTTCGCCAGCGAGCGCAGCGCGGACGGCAGGGTGTTGTTGAGGCCGCGCTCCCTGAGGGTTGCAACCCCTCGCTCGGCTCTCTCTAGGCCCTCGTCTGCCCGGCCCACGCCGGCGAGCGCCTCGCCGATCACGCTCTGGCGCCAGCCATCGGCCTCGCCTCCCTTGCCCATCGCCTCCCAGTAGAGGCGGTCGGCGCGCTCCAGGTACTTGAGCGCCTCGGCCGGCTCTTCCCGCGCCAGGTGCGCGAGTCCGAGGTAGAGAAGAGCGAACTGGCGCGAGAAGACATCGCCAAGGCGCTCGGTCAGCTCGTAATTGCGCACCGCCGTGGCGAGTGACTTGTCGAGCTCGCCGCGCATCGCGTAGAGCCAGGAGAGCCCGCCCCGGGTCCAGCCCTCGGTTTCCGGATCGCCCTGCTCCGCCGCGATCCGCAGCGCTTCCTCCAAGAGTGCCTCGGCCTCGTCGAGCTCGCCGCGGTCTCGGAGCCTGAGCCCTTTGCACATGATTACCCACGCGTAGGGGCAGCCGAGGATGAGGCCGGCGCCGGCGCTTTGATCGTCCCCGGCGAGCTCGAGCGCTTCGACGAGCAACTGCTCCACGCGCTCAAAGTCTCCCGCGCACCAGGAGGCGTATGCCCCGGCGGCCCGGACCGCCATCCGCAGGGCGTCGTCTTGTGACCGGTCGGCGATCGCGATTGCATCCGTCACACCGGCGGTCCACTGTGCTGCCGTCACGTCGAGGCCCGGGCGCGCCGACTCGAGGAAGCGGAGGAGCGTCAGCGAGCGCAGGTCGCTCGATCGGGTCGCCAGGTCGCGCGCCTCCGCGATCAATGCTTCGACTCGCGAGGTCTCCATCCCGAGGCGCCACGCGTAGTCGAGCTGCAGCAGCCGAGAGAACATCCCGAGGGCGATGGTCTCCTCGTCCTCCGGCACCTCCGAGGCCAAGTCGGAGACCTTGGTCCACAGGCGCAGCGCCTCCTGGGGATGCGCGTACCCGGCCCAGTGGGCCGCGCGGGCGTTCCAGCGAGCCGCCTCGAGCGTCTCGCCACCCTTATCGAAGTGCTGGGCGATCAGCGCCGCCAGCTCATCATGGCGCTCGGGGTTGAGCTCGACCAACGCATGCCCGGCGGCGGCGTGGGCGGCCTTGCGCTGCGTCCCGATCTGCGAGCCGTAGGCGACCTCCTGGGTCAGGGGGTGGCTGAAAGCGAGCACCCGCTCCGGGTAGATCTCCGCCTCGTAGAGGAACCCGGCGACGATCAACTCCTTGAGCCCCTCGGCAAGCGCTTCGTCACCGAGCCCGGCGACTCGGCGCAGCGCCGGCTCGGGCACCTCCTTGCCGATCACCGAAGCCGACTGCAGCAGGGTCTTCGCCGCCTCGAGGCGGTCGATGCGGGCGGCGAGGATCGCCTGCACCGTGGCCGGCACTTTCGCCTCGCCCACCGGCTCGATCAGGCGGTAGGAGCCGCGCTCACCCTGGAGGTTGCCGGCCTCGACAAGCTCGCGCACGACCTCCTCGATAAAAAACGGGTTGCCTCCGGTGCGCTCGTGGATCATCTCGGCGAGGCCGTCCATGGAAGGATCGCCGCCGGCCAGATCGGCAAGCAGCTCCCGGGTCGAGTCGAGACCCAGCGGTGTCAGGCTGATCCGGCGGTAGACCGGGGCCCCGGTCCACTCGGCCTCGTATTCGGGCCGGAAGTTGACGATGGCCAGGGTGGCTGTGCCTTCCACCGCGCCCACCATTTCGGCCACGAACTTCTCGCTGCCCTCATCCATCCAGTGCAGATCCTCGATCACGTTGACGACCACGTCGGTCCGGTCAGGAACGCGGTACAGGCGCCTGATCATGCCGCGCAGGAGCCGCTCTCTGGCCTCGGAGCTGACCTGCGGCGCCGGACGTTCCGGGTCCGGCACGGCGAGGAAGTCGAAGATCAGCGGCAGATCGTCGGCGAACCCGGGATCCAGCAAGAGCAGTCGGCCGGCGATCTTCTCCCTGGCGATCCGCTCAGAGTCGCGGTCCTCGATGCCGAAGTAGCCGCGCATCATCTGCAGGATGGGTAGGAACGGGATCGCCTCGCCGTGGGCTTGGGCCTGCGCCTCGTAGACGTCAATTCCCTGGGCCCGGCACCGCTCCGTGAACTCGTGGCAGAGGCGGCTCTTGCCCACGCCCGGGTCGGCGACGATGCCGATCACTCCACCGCGCCCCTGCTTGGCCTGCTCGAGCGCCGCTTCCAGGACGGCCATCTCCTCAGCCCTTGCCACGAAGCGCGAGAGGCCGCGTTCCCGCGAGCGGTCGAGGCGCGAGTGCGCCGCGCCTGCGCCGATCAGCTCGAAGACGCCGACCGGCCGGCTCGCGCCCTTAACCTCGAACTCGCCCAGGTCACGCAGCTCGAGGTACCCCTCGGCGAAGCGCGCCGTGTGCTCGGTGAGGTAGGCGCTGCCCGGCTCGGCGAGCGCCTCCATGCGCTGCGCCAGGCCGACGGTGTGGCCGACCGCCGTGTAGCTGAGCTCGCCCTGCCCACCGATCGCCCCCGCGATGACCTCGCCGGAGTTGATCCCGATCCGGACCGAGAAGCTCAGGCCCCGCGAGCGGCGCAGCTCAGTCGCGTACCCGGCGACGGCCTCTTCGATGTGAAGCGCGGCGAAGCAGGCACGGGATGCGTGGTCCTCATGCGCGATCGGAGCGCCGAACAGCGCCATGATCCCGTCGCCGGTGAACTTGTCGACCGTGCCCTCGAAGCGCTGCACCGACTCCGAGAGCAGCGAGAAGAAGCTCTGCATGATCTCGCGCCAATCGTCGGACTCGGTCTGCTCTGAGAGATCCATCGAGCCCTGAACGTCGGCGAATAGAACCGTCACCTGCTTGCTCTCGCCGTCGGGCGGGGCCGCCGCCTCGGCAGGAGGCTGCTCTGGCGGGGCGGCGTCGAGCTGGATGCCGCAGCCGTTGCAGTAGGCCTGGCTCGCGGGATTCTCGGCGCCGCAAGCGCGGCAGGTCTTGACCTCCGCGAGACTGGCTCCGCAGGTACCGCAGAATCTGGAGCCGGCTGGACTTGCGGCTCCGCAGGCGCGGCAGGATTCCAGTCCCTCGCCCAAAGCCAGGCAACCCTATCCCAGCCGCACCAGCTCCGCGGGATAAGGAGCAGCGCGGCGCTCCCGCACCTCACGGAGAAGCACTTTCGGGTTCGGAATCCGGTGGCTCCCGCTTCGCGCGCGCGAGCGCAGCTCCCCGGATCAGGCGGGACGAGGCGCGCGGTGAGCGTGCGGCGTCGCTGTCGCTCCTCGTCCTGGGGCTATTGCCGGAGCCCGGCGGCTTCGAGGGCTTCGGCTTTAGTGTCGAAGGTGGCCCAGCAGAGGACCTTGCCGTCGCGCCATTGGATTGCTTGCCAGATGGACTGCTCGAACGGGGCATCGCTGTCGGCGCCGTGGCCGCTGACGCGAGCGGCGAGTACGGTCCACTCACCCAAGTCACGGATCTCGATGGCCTCGACCTGGAAATCGGGAAAGACCGTGAGCAGGTCCTTCCACCACTCACGGATGCCGACGTGACCGCGGTAGTGGACATCACCCGCCACGGGGATCAGTCGCGACGTGAACTCCAATTCAGGGTCCATGAAGGCGAGGAAAGCATCGAGGTCCCGCCGGTGGAAGGTTGCGAGCACGCGCCGACTACTTTCAACGTTCTCCTCCGACATCGCCCGCGCAGTATCCCCGCGTCGTCAAATATCCGCTTCCCATGCGGAGGAGCAGGCTCTGGAAGCTCGCGGCCTCGCTGCTGCTCTGCGCGACATGCAACAGCGCCCGTCGTGCCTGGCTCTGTGCGTCGCACCTAAATCCGATAGGTGGCCCGATTTGTTTCTCGCTACGACGCACGAATAATCGAGCGGGTACGCCTAACCGCGTGACCGCCCATCGCTTCTGCTCTCACGCGAATGGAGTAGCCGCTAGCTAACCGGAACTACAGGTCAGGTCCTTCGTCCTCTGCTCACG
>JBKJXG010000075.1:0-4146 GCA_046716525.1 Solirubrobacterales bacterium | reverse complement strand
GCGTTCAACCTCGCTGATGTCGCGATCACCTTCGGCGTCGTCGTGATCGTCTTCGTCACCCTCAACGAACCCAAGGCGCCGGACCCGGCTGACGCCGCGACGGCATGACAGCTGCGCCACGGATCGTCTATCGCGGCGAGCGCCTGGCTGTGATCGACAAGCCCGCAGGCCTGGTGGTCCATCCGGCGCGCGGCCATCACGGTGAGACGCTGGTCGAAGTGCTGGGCGAGCTGCTGGGCGGGGGCGAGCCGGAGCGCCCGGGAATTGTTCACCGGCTTGACAAAGATACTTCGGGGCTGATGATCGTCGCCCGCGACGACGAGGCGCATAGGCGGCTCTCGGCCATGATCAAGGCACGCGATGTGGGGCGGCGGTATCTCGCCTTGATCGAAGGCCGCCCGGCGTCGCGCTCGGGCACGATCGATGCGCCGCTCGGCCGCGATCACCGCGCACCCGAGCGCCGCGCCGTGCGGGGGAGAGGGTCGCGCGACGCCCGCACTCATTTCGAGGTGCTCGAGGTGCTGGCGGCCGACAGCCTCGTCGAGGCTCGTCTCGAGACCGGCCGCACGCACCAGATTCGGGCCCATTTCGCGGCGATCGATCATCCTGTCGCCGGCGACCCCCGCTACGGCCACGCCGGGCGCCACGGCCTCCAGCGCCAGTTCCTCCACAGCGCCCGACTCGAGTTCGCCGACCCGTTCGACGGCGCTAGGCTCGAATTCGAATCCGAGCTGCCTGAGGACCTGGAGGTCGCGCTAGAGCGCGCTCGCGCGGGCTACGGGCAATCTCGGCGGGCCAACGAGAGGTAAGAGCTACTGGCTGGCCGTAGTTGATGAGGACCGGCGCTTTCACGCGGAGCCGGACGGCGTCATTCTCGGTTACCGAGTATTGCCGCGCGGACCATCAACATCAGCCAAAGCTCTCGCGAGAAAGCAACGCTTCCCACGCAGAGTCCTACGAGCGCGGATGCCGAGTTCCGCTTCTCCCTTCCACGTGAAGCGTTAGACGCGCGCTTGGCCGGCGGCCCCGGCGCGGCGACCCGCTCTACACTCAGTCGCGACCAGTAACCAACCCCCTGGCAAGACGAAGGGGCCCTGCCCGGCACCACCACAAGCCGGGTCCCCGGGGAGGCCAGGGCGACCAACAGACCAACAAGGGAGCACCATGTCCGAACCCGGACTCAAGGATCTGCTGCAGGCGGGTCTTCATTTCGGCCACCAAACGCGCCGCTGGAACCCGCGGATGCGCCGCTATATCCACGGCGAGCGCGAGGGAATCCACATCATCGACCTGCTGCAGACCGAGCACCTGCTCGCCGAGGCGCGGCGATTCGCGGCTGACGTCGCCGGCAAGGGCGGCAATGTCCTTTTCGTGGGCACCAAGAAGCAGGCCCGCGACTCGGTCAAGTCGTGGGCCGAGCGTTGCGGCATGCCGTACGTCAACCAGCGCTGGCTCGGCGGCTTGCTGACGAACTTCCAGACGATGTCGGCGCGGATCGACCGCCTGCACGAGCTCAACGGCTGGAAGGACGGCGGCCAGCTCGACCTGCTGCCGACCAAGGAGCGGATGTCGCTTCTCTCCGAGCTCGAGAAGCTCGAGTACAACCTCGGCGGCGTCCGTGACATGAAGCGCCTGCCGCAGGTCGTGGTCGTGATCGACCTCAAGACCGAGGCGATCGCGGTGGCCGAAGCACAGCGCCTGCAGATCCCGATCATTGGCCTCGTCGACTCGAACGTCGACCCGGTGCCGGTGCAGTTTCCGATTCCCGGCAACGATGATTCGATGCGCTCCTGCGAGATGGTCGTCGGCACGATCGGCGAGGGCATCGAGCAGGCCGCCACCGCTTACCGCGAGGCCGAGGCCAAGCGCCGCGCCGAAGAAGACGAGCGCCGCCGGCTCGAGGATGAGCAAAAGCGCCAGCGCGAGGCCGAGGAGAAGGCCAAGCGCGAGGCCGAGGAGGCAGCGGCCAAGGCGGCCGAGGCCCAGGCAAAGGCCGCTGAAGCTCAACAGCCGGCTCCCGCCGATGGCCCGCCCGCAGCGCAGCAGCCTGCGGCGCCCGCACCTGCCGCACCCCAAGCACAGCCCCAAGCCCCGGCCGAGGGCGTCAAGGAGCCCGGCTGATGGCGGTTACCGCCACGGACGTAAAGGCCCTGCGCGAGCAGACGGGCGCGGCGATGATGGACTGCAAGGCCGCCCTCGAGGAGGCCGGGGGGGACATCGACAAGGCCGTCGAGGTGCTGCGCGTCAAGGGTCAGGCATCGGCTGCCAAGCGCTCCGGGCGTTCCACCAGCGAAGGAATTGTCTCCTCCTACATCCACGCCGGCGGCAAAGTCGGCGTGCTCGTCGAGATCCAGTGCGAGACCGACTTCGTCGCTCGCAACGACGAGTTCCAGGAGTTCGCTCGCGAGATCGCGATCCACATCGCGGCGGCCGCGCCGCGCTACGTCTCCGGTGACGAGATCCCCGCGCAAGATGTCGAGGCGGAGCGCAAGATCTTCGTCGAGAAGGCCTCGAGCGAGGGTAAGCCCGAGCACGTCGTCGAGAAGATCGTCGAGGGCCAGATCGCCAAGTGGAAGAAGGAGATCGTCCTGCTCGACCAAGAACATGTGCGCAGTGATCGCTACGAGGGCAAGACGATCGAGCAGATTCGCGCCGAGCAGGCGGCAAAGACGGGGGAGAACGTCGTCATCTCTCGTTTCTCACGTTTTGCCGTCGGCCAAGATTGAGCCGTCGACGGCGAGTAGGGTGTCGCGGCCGTGGCTGAGCCCGTCTTCAAACGAATCCTGCTGAAGATCTCCGGCGAGGCCCTGATGGGCTCGCTGGCATACGGCACCGATCCCGAGCGCGTGACCACGATCGCCGAGCAGGTGCACGAAGTCTCAGACCGTGGCGTCGAGATCGCGATGGTGGTCGGCGCGGGAAACATCTATCGCGGGCTCGAGGGCGCGGCTCAGGGTATGGACCGCGCTACGGCCGACTACATGGGGATGCTCGCCACGGTGCTGAACGCGCTGACGCTGCAGGACGCGCTCGAGCGGCTTGGCACCTA
This sequence comes from Solirubrobacterales bacterium, assembly GCA_046716525.1. Taxonomy (GTDB): domain Bacteria; phylum Actinomycetota; class Thermoleophilia; order Solirubrobacterales; family 70-9; genus WHSW01. The sequence continues at coordinate 1,097 of JBKJXG010000075.1, read as the reverse complement.
TACCCGCGTGATGTCAGCGATCGAGGTGACCGAGGTCGCCGAGCCCTACATTCGCCGCCGCGCGATGCGCCATCTCGAGAAAGGCCGGGTCGTCATCTTCGCTGCCGGCACCGGCAACCCGTTCTTCACCACCGACACTGCCGCCGCCCTACGTGCCCTCGAGATCCATGCCGAGGCGATCCTGATGGCTAAGCACGGAGTCGAGGGCGTCTATGACGCCGACCCGTCGCAGGTCGCCGAAGCCAAGTTCTTGGCCGAGATCACGCATATGGAGGCAATCGAGCGCGGCCTGCGAGTGATGGATTCGACCGCGCTGACGCTGTGCATGGACAACGACCTGCCGATTCACGTCTTCAACATGGCCGACGAGCGCAACATAGATAGGATCGTCAGCGGCGAGCGCGTCGGGACGATCGTCCGATCTGAGGCGTGAAACTGCTGCAAATGCGCGCGTGCAACGAGAGATATGTCTGAGCTGACAGAAGAGCTGATCGCAGACGCGAAGGAGAGGATGAGCAAGTCGGTGGAGTCGTGTCGCCACGAGCTCGCGACTGTGCGCACGGGGCGAGCTTCTCCCCATCTCCTCGACCGGCTCGAGATCGACTACTACGGGGCTCCGACTCCGATCAAGCAGCTCGCCCAAGTCGCGGCCAGCGATGCCCGCCTGCTGACCCTGACGCCGTTCGACAAGAGCTCGATCCCGATGATCGAGAAGGCGATTCAGGAATCGGATCTGGGGCTGACGCCGTCGAACGACGGCAACGTGATCCGGCTTCAGATCCCCGAGCTCAACGAAGAGCGCCGTCGCGACATGGTCAAGGTGGTCCACGGCGTCGGCGAGGAGGGCAAGGTCGCGGTGCGCAACATCCGTCGCGAGTGCATGCACGACCTGCGCGAGCTGAAAAAGGAAGGCGAGGTCGGAGAGGACGAAGAGCGCCGCGCGGAAGCCGACCTGCAGAAGCGCACCGATGACGCCACTACCGAGATCGACGGCCTGCTCAAGGCCAAAGAGGAAGAGATCCTGGAAGTCTGATGGCGCCGCAGGGCCCGGTGCCGAGGTACGTGGCGATCATCACCGATGGCAACGGGCGCTGGGC
>JBKJXG010000074.1:0-8108 GCA_046716525.1 Solirubrobacterales bacterium | reverse complement strand
GCCTCATCTGGGCCACGCCTACTCGATCATCGCCGCCGACGTCCTCGCTCGACATCACCGCCAGCGCGGCGACGACGTCTTCTTTCTCACCGGTACCGACGAGCACGGCGAGCCCGTCGTCCAGGCGGCGGAGCGCCAGGGCCTGACCCCGCGCGAGCTCGTCGACAAGAACGCTCCGCGCTTTCGCGCCATGTGGGAGCGCGTCGGTGCCTCCAACGACTTCTTCATCCGCACCACCGATCCCGAGCACGTCGCCAGGGTGCAGGAGGTGGTTCAGCGCGTCCATGACAACGGCTACGTCTACGAGGGCGTCTATGAAGGCTGGTACTGCCCGCGCTGCGCCGACTTCAAGACCGAGGGAGAGCTCGGCCCCGACAACACCTGCCCGATCCACGAGATCGCGCTCGAGCGCGAGCGCGAGGAGAACTGGTTCTTCAAGCTGAGCGCGTTCCAGGAGCGCCTCGAGCGCCTCTACAGCGAGCAACCCGACTTCGTCGCACCGAGCTTTCGCCGCAACGAGGCGCTCTCGTTCATCAAGGGCGGCCTCCAAGACGTTTCGCTGTCACGGCCGAAGCTCTCCTGGGGCGTGCCGCTTCCGTGGCAGCCCGAACAGGTCATGTACGTCTGGTTCGATGCGCTGCTCAACTACTACACGGCGCTCTCCTACGCGCGCGATGGCGAGGACCTCACCGACCGCTACTGGCCCGCGACGCTGCACGTGATCGGCAAGGACATCCTCAAGTTCCACACCGTTTATTGGCCTGCATTTCTGATGGCTGCAGAGATCGAACTGCCGGCGCGCGTCTACGTACACGGTTACCTGCTGATGGGCGAGAAGAAGATGTCGAAGTCGCTCGGCAACGTGCTCGACCCCAACCAGGTGATCGATCGCTTCGGCCCCGACGCGCTTCGCTTCTACTGCTCGCGCGAGGTCTCCTTCGGCCACGACGGCAACGTTTCCGCCGCGGGATTCGAGGCACGCTACGAATCGGAGCTCGCCAACGACTGGGGCAACCTGGCGAGCCGGACACTGGCGATGATCGAGCGCTACCGCGGCGGCGTTGTTCCCGAGGGCCGGGAAGATCCGGCTCTGGCGGCCGGCGACGACGCGCTCGAGGGCATCGACGGTGTCGTCCGCGAGCTGCTCGATCGGATCGAGCTGAGCCAAGCGCTGGAGGCGATCTGGTCGAGGGTGCGGCGGCTCAACCGCTATGTAGAGGAGACGAAGCCCTGGGAGCTGGCCAAGGACGAGTCCCAGGCCCAGCGCTTGGACACGGTCCTCTACAACCTCGCCGAGGGGATCAGAGTTCTCGCCTTGACCTTGCACCCCTACATGCCCGAGACCAGCGGCAAGCTGCTCGACGCCCTGGCCGAGGGAAATCGCGAGCTCGACGCCTTCGGCGCCCGCGCCGGCGGCCAGACCATCAGGCGAATCCCACCGCTTTTTCCCAAGCTCGAAGCCGCCACGAGCTGACCGATGCGCTACGTGATCCGGACCTTGCTGGGAATGGCGCTGTTCGCTTTCTGCTGGGTGGCGATTGGCTACGCAATCGGTCAGTTGTTGCAGGTGGGGACCTGCGCCAGTGGCGGGCCGTATGTCTCGGCGCGCGAGTGCCCGGACGGGATCGAGCGGCTGATGTTCTCGATTCTCGGCGCCATCGTCGGTTTCTTCGTCGCGGCCGGGATCTACGCCGGCCGTGGCGCGGCGCCCGGAACGGACCGCAAACCGAATAACGGCCTCGTCATCGTCTGGTTTTGGACAGGGCTTTTCTGGAGCATCGCGGCCGGCTCCTTCTGGGCCGTGTGGGGTCCCGACGCCAACCCTGGGCCGGGAGGCACGGAGGGCGGTCTCATCGTGGGCTTCATGGGATTGCTGATGGGGGCCGGCGGTTTGCTGGCGCTCGGCTTTGGGCGATCGAAGAAGCAAGGCTCGGGTCAGCAGGTGCGTCCGGTCGTCTCGCGCATGGTCGGGACGGCGACGAGGTTCAGCGGCGCCGCTCACCCGGTCGACCGCCTCGACGCGCTCGAGCGCCTGCACCGTCAGGGCACGCTCACCGATGCCGAGTTCGAGACCTTGAAGGCAAAGATCGTGAGCGACGTCTGATGGCGACCGAGAGCTCGTCCAGGGCGCTCTCCGTAATCCTCCATGGGCTCGGGATCGCGCTCGGCGTCTATCTCGGCTTCCTGGCGATGGCGGCGATCGCACCGGATCTGCCCGACGACAGCGTCGAGCCGGGCATCAGTTCCTCGATCACGCCCGACGCGGTCGCCGCCGACGACCGCGCCTCTCTCTTTCTCTCACAGAACCTCGCGCCCTCGTTCGACCAGCTCGAACAGCAGCTGCCCGCGGGCGACAGCATCGCCAAGCTGCGGATCGAGCCGGGCGCGGTGAACGTCGACTCCGCCGGTGGAGCCGACGGCTTCGCGCTCGCCGACGTCTCGCCCGGCCTGCCCGAGCTGCTCATCGACTCGATCCACGCCCAGCGCGAGCGTGTGACGATCGCCGACATCGCCTCGATCGAGTTGGTCGCCACGGCCGACGGACCGTCCTGGTACGTCCAGCTCGACCCGTCGAAGACCGACGTCAGCCCGCCTTGGACGTATGGGGCGCCGCTCGAGGGTGCGCCGTTGACGGCCGGCCCGGCGCCACCCGTGCCCGTCGCCGATTAGCCCAGTCAGCTTTGGCAGACTCGCCGGATGATCGATTCCCATTGCCATCTCAGCCTCTGCGAGGGCTCCGAGGCTGAGGTCGTCGCCGATGCGGCGCGCGTCGGGGTGCGGCGGATGCTCACCGTGGGCATCGACGACGCCGGCAGCGAGCGGGCGATTGTCAACGCCGAAGCTCACGAGGCGGTCTTCGCCTGCGTCGGGCGCCATCCCAACGCGACCTCGGACTTCGACGATGCGGCGGCGGCGCGGATCGAGAAGCTGGCTGCTCATCCGCGCGTCGTCGCGATTGGAGAGACCGGCCTCGACTTCTATCGCGACAGCGCTCCTCGCGCTGCACAGCGCGAGGCGTTCGCGGCGCACATCTCGATCGCTCGCCGGCTCGGCAAGCCGCTCGTCATCCACGTCCGCGACGGCGCCCAGTCGACCGACGGTGAGGCGCTGGCGCAGACGTTCGACCTGCTCGCGGCCGAGGCCGAGAACGTCACCGTGATCCTTCACTGCTTCTCGGCTCCCGCCTCCCGCGTGAGCGAGGCAGCCGCGCATGGCTGGTACTGCTCGTTCGCGGGCAACGTCACCTACCCCAGGTCCGACGATCTGCGTGCGGCCGCCGCCGAGGTGCCCGACGATCTCGTGCTGGTCGAGACCGATGCCCCCTTTCTCTCACCGCAGCCCGTGCGCGGGCGACGAAACGAGCCGGCCAACGTGGTCGCCACGGCTGAGGCTGTCGCAGAGGCTCGCGGGGTCGGCTATGCGGCGCTGGAGCAGCTTGTCGAGGCCAACGCGGCCCGGGTGTTCAGCTGGTGATCGCGGGCGCGGTCCAAAGAGCGAGGTGAACCACCCGTGGTTCGCCTAGGCCAGAACTTTCTCGCCGATACGAATCTGCTCGATGCGATCGTGCGCGAAGCGGCGCTCGAGCGCGACGACGTCGTGCTCGAAGTCGGCGGTGGGGAGGGAGCGCTGACGGGCGAGCTCGCCTCGCGGGTGGCCAGGGTCCATGTGATCGAGCTGGACGAGCGCTTGCGCCCGTCGCTGGAGGCCGTTCGCGCCGAGCACGCCAACGTCGCGCTTCACTTCGCCGACGCGATGCGATACGAGCTGGCGGAGCTCGAGCCTGCGCCAACCCGGATGGTCGCCAACCTCCCGTACGCGATCGCGACTCCTCTGATCATCCGCACGATCGCCGAGCTCGCCGGGGTCTCGGCCTGGACGCTGATGGTGCAGCGCGAGATCGCCGACCGCTTGCGCGCGCCTGCCGGCTCGAAGACATACGGCTCGCCGAGCGTGATCGTCCAGCTCGCCTGCGAGGTGCGACTGCTGCGCGGCGTCGATCGTGCCGTGTTCACTCCACGCCCGCGGGTGGACTCCGCGTTGATCGCCTTGCGGCGCATCGGGCCGGCGCCGAGCGCGCCCGTTGCGAAGCTGGTCCGCGACGGTTTCGCACACCGGCGAAAGTCGCTGGCGCGTTCCCTCGAACACGCCCGGCCCGGGATTCGCGATGCGGTGCGCGCGGCACTGAAACGGCTCGAATTGCCTGCGGACGCCCGCGCGGAGCAGCTGAGCCCGGTGCAGTTCGTCGAGCTCGCCCGCGCGCTCGAGCTCGAGCCGGCACCGAGCGTGGGAGCGAAGCCGTGATCACGCGCGCGCCGGCCAAGCTCAACCTCTGCCTCTATCTCGGCGGGGTGCGCGAGGACGGGCTGCACGAGCTGCGCTCCCTGTTCTGTCCGCTGCTGCTCAGCGACCGGATCGAGATCAGTGCGGCTCGAGGAGAGGGCGACGAAGTCGCCTGCCGCGGCGTCGAGGGACCGAACCTGGTCGGCGTCGCGCTCGAAGCGCTGCGGGCGCGAGGCTGGAGCGAGCCGGCGATCCGGGTCGAGATCGAGAAGCGAATCCCGGTTGCGGCTGGTCTCGGGGGCGGCAGCGCCGACGCGGCGGCGATCCTGCGGTTGGCCGGCGACGAGGTTCGCGATCTGGAGGAGCTGGCCGCCGGCCTGGGGGCTGACGTTCCCTCGCAGCTCGATCCGGTGTTCGCTCTCGTCGCCGGCTCCGGTGAGGAGGTGGAGGCACTGGACTCACCGGGCGAGTTCGCCGTGGTGATGATCCCCGACGATCATCGTCTCTCGTCCGCCGAGGTCTACAGGGAGGCCGATTCACTCGGGCTCGGACGCGAGCAGGGCGAATTGGATGAGATCGGTGCTCGCTTGCGCGAAGCGGCCGGGGGCGGGGCTTCGCCGCTGGATTATCTGGAGTTGCTTGTCAACGATCTCGAGCAGGCGTCGGTCTCGCTGCTGCCCGCAATCGCCGAGGCGCTGTCGGCGTTGGAGGAGGTCGGCGCACACCGTGCGCTCGTCACGGGCTCGGGGCCGACAGCCTTCGGCGTCTTTGAGGACATAGTCGCCGCCGACCACGCGGCGGCGATGTTGCCGCCGCGCTATGCCAACGCGATCGTCACCGCGCCGCAGCGGCTTCGATAATCCGGCGATGAAGCTCGGAGGCGGCGAGAAGTCAGAGGGACGGAGGGAGAGGATCCGGCTGATCGCGTTGATCGCGATCTTTGGCGGCGCCTTCTTCGCCTTTCAGCAGCTGGCGCCCAGCCTAGACATCGAGGGTTGGCTGGCGAATCTGGCCGAGGATCTCGGCGATCTCACCTACGCCCTCGTCGGGTTGCTCGCCTTTGCCGAGACGGGCGCCTTCATCGGCCTCGTTTTCCCGGGCGAAACGGCGGTGATTATCGGCGGGGCATTGGCGGGCCAGGGCGAGAACTCGGTCGTGCTGATGTTGGCGATCGTCTGGTTTTGCGCCTGGGCGGGTGACTCGGTCAGCTTCCTGCTCGGCCAGAAGCTGGGGCGTGACTTCGTCCTCGAGCACGGGCCCAAGGTGAGGATCACCCACGAGCGCTTCGCCCAGGTCGAGAAGTACTTCGAGCGCCATGGCGGCAAGACGATCCTGATCGGCCGCTTCATCGGTCTGGTGCGGGCGTTGGCGCCGTTCATCGCCGGCAGCTCGGGGATGCGCTACCGCGCCTTTCTTCCGTACAGCGTGCTGGGAACGGGACTGTGGTCGGCGACGTTCACCCTGCTCGGCTATTTCATCTCGGAGAACATCAACGAAGCGACTGCGCTCGCGAGCAAGGGCATCTTCGTCTTCGGCGCCGTCGTCGGGACGGTCGTGGCGCTGGTGTTCGCGGTTCGGTTCGTGCGGGTGCCGGAGAACCGCCGCCGGCTGGCGAAGCGGATGGACGAGACCGCCGTCTTGCGACCGGTGATCGCCTTCGGCCGCCGGATCGAGCCTCAGGCGCGTTTTCTGTGGAATCGGCTGACGCCGGGCGGACTCGGCCTCGAGTTCACGAGCTTGATGGCGGCGTTCGCGGTGGCGCTGTTCGTCCTCGTCGGCTTGGGCTCGGTGATCAATGGTGCTCCCGGGCCGACGCCGGGGGACAATTCTGCGGCCGACCTGGCGCTCGATCTGCGCGCCGACTGGCTCACCGAGATCGCCAAGGTTGTGACCTTCCTCGGGGTGAGTCCGTTCACGCTTGCGGTGGGCTTGGCCGCGGGGATCGTGCTCGCGATGCGTGGCAGGCGCACGGAGGTGTACGTGTTGCTGGCGGCGCTGGTCATCTGCCATCTCGCCGTGCCGCTGCTCAAGGAGCTCTACGGCCGACCGAGGCCGGCTGGGGGCCTGGTCGGGGCGCAGGGCGACAGCTTTCCCAGCGGCCATGCGACCTACTCGGTGATCTACACCTGGCTCGTGTTGACGATTGCGATTCGCGTGCGGCCAGGCCTCAGTTACGCCTCGGCGCTGATCATGGTGGGGATTGGGCTGACGGCGGCCATCGGGCTCAGTCGCGTCTATCTCAACGTGCACTACCTCAGTGATGTCAGCGCCGGATGGGGCTTGGGCGTGGCTGCATTCTCGAGCTGCGCTGCCATCGCGTTGCTCGTCGCCCACTTGCGCCAGAATCACGAGCCGGAGATGGATCGAGAACCGCAAATACGGCGATGACGGCTATCACCGCAAAAATTGGCAGCGAGTACCTGCTCTTCGGCGGCGCGGGTTTGCTCAGCCTGATCGCCTTCACGGCCCTGATCTTGACGCCGGCGATCGGCTCCTTCGGTCGCACGTGGGAGAAGGCGACGGCCGTGTTGCTCTCACTGTTCGTGCTGGTCGCGCTGCTGGCGGTGGGTATCGGTATCGGTATCGCGATCGTCTACAACTGGGACACGATCACGGAGTTCTTCGGCGGCTAGATCCACCGGCCGCAACCGCTCGCCGAGCCCGATTTAGACTGCGACGGTGACTTCCAAGGAAGCTGCCGGGAAAACCGCTGCGAAAACGCAGAATGAGGCGTCGACCGACGCGCTCTCCGAGGCGATCGAGTCTGGGGCTGGGCTGCCGGCGGTGGCGCGTGCGGCCGGCGCTGCGCTCGGCGCCAGCGTTGCCTTGATCGACCGCTCCAGTGCGGTGCTCGCAGTCGCCGCATCGTCGTCTGCCGAGGAGTCGAAGCTGCTTTCGGGCGGCGATGACATCGGCCGGCTCGAGCTACGGGTCGCAGATGCGATCGTCGGCGAGCTCCGCTTCCGCGGCCGTGGCGGCAATCCCTCGCCGATGCTGACACGCATGGTCTCGACGCTCCTGGCGCTTGAGCTCGAGCGCTCGCGCGCTCCGGAGTGGGCAAGCGACGAGGCCGCGGGGGAGTTCGTAAGGGCAGTTCTGGCGCGCAAGGTGACCGATCGCGGCGACATCGTCGCCCGCGCAGGCGAGCTCGGCTCGAAGGTGGAGGCGGGTGCCGGCGTGATCTTGGCGCGCGCCGCGCCGCGGGCCGCGCAGACGGAGGATTGGCGATCGCGGGTGCTCGTGGTCGCGTTGCGCGCGCTTCGCGCGGCGAGCACGGGCGCGATCGCGGAACTGCGCGAGATCGGCGACCGAGCGGAGGTGAGCACGATCGTGCCGCTTGCGGGCGAGCCCGCGCTCGAGCGCTCGGCCCAGGCGCTCAAGCGCGAGCTGGCGGCATCGTTGCCCGGCTTTCACGTCACGATCGCGCGCAGCCGCTGGGTCGCAGACCCCAGCGACATCTTCCGCGCGGGCCAGGAGGCGCTGCTCGCCGCCAACGTCGCCGAGGCCGACGGCATCGAGCTGCTCGCCTTCGAGGACACGGGCGCCTACCGTCTGCTGTTGCCGGCGATGAGCGAGGATCCGGGCGAGCTCCAGCGCTTCTACGACGAGACGGTGGCACCGCTCGCCGCCTACGACGACCAGTACGAGACCGATCTCGTGACGACGATCGAGGCTTATCTGGAGAACGACGGCAACGTCACTCCGACCGCCGACTACCTGTTCACCCATCGCCACACCGTCCGGTATCGGCTCGAGCGCGTGAAGGAGCTCTGCGGCCACGACATCACCTCGACCGAGGGCCGCGAGAAGCTCGGCCTCGGGTTGAA
>JBKJXG010000073.1:0-7808 GCA_046716525.1 Solirubrobacterales bacterium | reverse complement strand
CCCTCGACGTACTCCATCGCGATCCAGTTGCGCCCGTCCGCTTCGCCGCGGTCGTAGACGCCGACCACATTCGGGTGCTGGAGATGGGCCGCCGATTGCGCCTCACGGCGAAAGCGCTCGACGAACTGCTCGTCCTGGGCGAAGCGCTCGTGCAGGAACTTGAGCGCGACCTGACGATCGAGCATCTCGTCGCGGGCGAGCCAGACATCGGCCATGCCGCCGCTGCCGAGACGGCGGACCAGCGTGTAGCGATCTGCGATGCGCTGGCCTTGAGTCAGCGCCACGGTATTCCCTCAGCCGCCATCCAGCAACGACCCCATGACTTCGGTCGCGATCGGTCCGGAGATCTCACCGCCGAAACAGCCGGTGCAGCGTTCGAGCATCACCGCGATCGCGATCTGAGGATCCTCGGCCGGCGCGAAGCCGATGAACCAGGGTCTGTTGATGGACGCCTCGACGTCGATTTCCGCGGTGCCGGTCTTGCCGGCGAACTGGACTCCGCCGAGAGACAGGCTCGACGCCGTGCCCTCCTCGGTCACGTTGACCATCATCTCGCTCACCTGGGCAGCGGTCTCCTCGCTGATCGCCTGGTTTTGCTCCTCGCCGTCTTCGAGCTCGGAGATCGTGCGTCCGTCGGGATCCTGCGCCGACTGGAGCAATGTCGGCTCCATCAGCGTGCCCTGATTGGCGACCGTGGCGGCGACTTGGGCCATCTGCAGCGGCGTCGCCAGCAACCGCTCCTGTCCGATCGCGACACGGCCGATGTCGATCAGGTCGCCGTCGTCGAGCAGGCTGCCTTCGGAGTAGACGCCGCTCGGAGCCATCTGGTTGTCGGGGTAGTCGAGTTCCGGGTCGCGATTGAAGCCGAAGCGCTCCATGTACTCGAGATAAGTGCCTGAGCCGAGCTGCTCACCGACCTGCGCCCAGTAGGTGTTGACGGAGTTGGTGAGGGCGGTGGTCGCGTCGATGTCGCCGAAGCTCTCGCCGCCGGAGTTGCTGAGGGGGGCGCCGGATATCTGCTTCGGCGAGTCGGCGTTGATGACCGTGTCGGGCTCGATCTCGCCCGAATCGAGTGCCGCCGAGACCGTCAACACCTTCATCGTCGACCCAGGCTCATACGTGCTCTGGGTCGGCCGGTTGACCAGCGGCGCGGCCTCGTCCTGCGAGAGTTCGCTGAAAGTGGTCTCGTCGCGGACGGCGTTCGCGTCGTAGCCGGGGACCGACGCCATCACTCTGATCGCGCCCGTGTCGGGCTCGATCGCGACGACCGACCCGCCGAAGCCGCTTGCGCCCGGCGTCGAGTCGATCGCTGCCTGCAGCTGCTGGGTGGCGAGCTGCTGCGCCGCCGCGTTCAGGGTCAGCGTGATGTCGGCCCCTGCCGGCTGATTGCCACTGAGCTGATCGATAATCGATGCGAACTCGTTCTCCTCGCCGCTGAGCAGGTCGTTCTCGGACGATTCGATCCCGCTGCGCCCGACCTCGACGAAGGAATAGCCGACCGGGTTGCCGAAGGGCACGCCTCCCGGATAGCGCCTGACGTAGACCGGGTTTCGGCCGCCTCCCTCGGCCACGCTCTCGGCCACGAGCACGCCATCGGCGGTCGTAATCGTTCCACGGGGGATCTGCTGCTCTGCGATCAGCCCGCGGCGGTTCTCGGTTTTCGCCTGAAGCTCCTCGGCGTCGAAGACCGTCCACTTCGAGGTGAAGTAGACAAGCGTGCCGAAGAGCAGCAGGACGAGCACGAAGATGCGAAAGATCGGCGGGTTCACACCGCCACGCTTCCCGTGTAGTGGATCGGCGATCTCGAATCCTCGGGGGGAGGACGGCGGGCGCGGTCGGAGATCAGCAGCAGCAGCGCCAGCAGGACCATGTTGGCGACGATCGAGCTGCCGCCGAAGGAGACAAACGGCAGGGTGACGCCGGTCAGCGGGATCGCCTTGGTGACGCCGCCGATGATCACGAACGCCTGCAGGGCGAAGATCGCAGTCAGTCCGGTCGCGAGCAACTTCGAGAAGCCGTCGGGTGCCATCACTGCGGTCTTGAAGCCCCGAACCGCGATCAGCGCGTAGATCAGGATCAGCGCGCAGCCGCCGAAGAGGCCGAGCTCCATCGTCAGCACGGCGAAGATGAAGTCGGTGTGCGGCGCCGGGAGGATGCTGCCGCAATCCGGAAACGCCTGAGCGCAGTCGGGTGCGAACGGTCCCGGCAACTTCAGCAGCGACTCACCCAGTCCGGTTCCGAAAAGCCCACCATCGGCTTGGGCGAACAGCGACTGCTGGATCTGCCCGGCGCCGGCTGGACCCTTGGCCGCGAACGGATCGAGCCATATGTCGAAGCGCTCCTGGACGTGACCGACCGTCTTGGCGAAGAAGAATGTCCCGAGGCCGAAGGTCAACATCCCGGCCAGCACGTAGGAGAAGCGAGCGGTGGCGACGTAGAGCAGCGCCAAGAAGGCGCCGAAGAACATCAACGAGCTGCCGAGATCGCGGATGAAGACCAGCAGCACCATCGCCGCCCCCCAGACGACCAGCAGCGGCCCGAACTGCTTCAGCGGCGGCACCGTCACCCCGCCGACCCGGCGAGCCGCGACCGAGAGCAGCTCGCGTTTCTCGGCCAGATAGCTGGCGAGAAAGATGACGATCGCGATCTTCGCCAGCTCGGCGGGCTGGAAGTTGATCGGTCCGAGTGAGACGCCGAGGTAGGCGCCGTTGACCTGCGCGCCGATCCCCGGCAGCCGAGGCGCCAGCAGGAGCAGGATCCCAGCGGTGGCGATCAGGTACCGGTAACGCTCGAGCACGTGGTAGTCGCGCAGGAAGACGATCGTTGCGCAGAACAGCACCAAGCCGATGACGAAGACCGTCGCCTGATCGAAGGCGAGCTGATCGTCGATCCGGTAGATGAGGACGAGGCCGATCGCCGCGAGCAGGGCGCACAGCGGGAACAGGTAGGGGTCGGCGTTGGGCAAGCGCAGCCGCAGGAAGATGTGAGCGCCGACGCAGAGCGCGAGAAAGTAGCCGCCATAGATCAGGCTCAGGTCGGTGACCTCGTTCGAGCGCACGATGAACACCGCCGTGAAGCCGGCGGTTACGAGCAGTGCCACTGGGACGAGCGCCAGCAGCTCTCGGTTTCGGGCGCTCATGGCCTTGTCTCAGTTCCCGTTCTGAGCTGGAGCTGCGTTGCCGTTCTGAGCTGGAGCTGCGTTGCCGCCGGTGTCGGTTTGGCCGCCGCCTGACGTGTCGTTGCCCTGGTTGGGCTGCGCGGGCGCGGTCGGTGCACTCGGAGTCGCAGGCACCGCAGCGGACTCGAGGTCCTCGAGCAGGGAAACAGCGTCATCGCGCCCGCGGAGCTCGTGATCGGTTGCCTCGTCGCGACGGTCGTCGGGCAGCGAATCGGCCTGAAACGGCATCGAGTAGACCTCGGAGTACAGCTCCGCGTCGAACGGCAGGTCGTAAGGCAGCCCGCGGTAGAGCGCTACGCGCCCACCCTCGTCGATGCCGAGGAAGTAGACCTGGCGCATGCCGAGATATGCGCCAACGGCGATGCCGGCGATCACCACCAATACGGCGAGCACCTTGGCCGCGGTCTTGAGGCGACTGCGGCGGGGCTCGGCCTGCCGGCGGCTGCCTGCGCGATCTGCGGCGCCGCGAACCCGCTCCGACGTCAGCCCAGCCTCCTCGGCGCTGGGGCCGATCAGCGTCGGGGTCGGATCGGCCGCGACCTCATCGCCTTCTTCGAGCCGAAAAGCGACGACGGTGATGTTGTCGCGGCCCCCTGCTTCGTTGGCGGCTTGAATGAGATTCGAGACCGCGTCTGAAAGCGAAGCGCTGTTACGGATGATCTCGGCGATCGCCTCCTCCTTGACCATCGTCGTGAGGCCGTCGGAGGAGAGCAAGAAGACGTCGCCGGGACGAGCGGAGAAGCTCAGCGTGTCGATCTCCACGTTCGCTTCAGGCCCGAGAGCGCGGGTGATGATCGAGCGTTGCGGGTGGTCTTCGGCCTGCTCGCTGGTGAGCCGGCCCTGGCGGCGAAGCTCCTCGACCAGGGAGTGGTCGGAGGTGAGCTGGCGCAGATTGCCGTCGCGAAAGACATAGGCGCGGCTGTCGCCGACGTGGGCGAAGGCGACGTCCTCGTCCTCGACCAGGGCCGCGGTGAGTGTCGTCCCCATCCCGGTGCGCGTCGAATCATGCTGAGAGAGCCCGTGGATGCTGCGGTTGGCAGCCTCGACGATCGCTCGCAGGTAGGCCTCGGGCGACTCATCTCGACGCTCGGCGGCCTCGAACGCCTCGGCGGCGATGCGAGAGGCGACCTCGCCCGCCTGCGCTCCTCCCATCCCATCTGCGACCGCGAACATCGGTCCACTGGCAAAGAACGAGTCCTCGTTTGCGGTGCGCTGGCGGCCCGTGTCGGTCCGAAAGGCCTGTTCGACGACGCGCAGCATCACTCGCCCCCGGGCAGCTTCAACTCGAAACGCAGCTCGGTGTCTCCGATGCGAACGACGTCGAGGTCGGAGATCTCGGCCTCGCCCTCGAGCGTGGCCCCGTTGAGGAAGGTCCCGTTGGTCGAGTTCAGATCCTCGACGTAGTACTGGGCGCCGCGCGAGTAGAGCCTGGCGTGGATCGAGGAGGCAAAGCGATCATCGATGCGGACATCGGCGTCGCCGGAGCGACCGATCGAGAGGCCGCCGAAGAGGTCGTAACGCTCGCCGGGCGGCAAGCCGCCACCGGTGACGGCGACGAGGAACGCGTCGGTAGCCGCCGCACGTCCACCGGGCCCGACCTGCTGATGGATGCCGGTCGCTTCCGGGGCAGGAGCGGTGGTTTGTCGCAGCTCGCGCCAGGCGCTGCGCGAGACCCAGAACAAGAACAGGTAGAGAACGGCGAGGAAGCCGAACTTGAGGCCGACGGCGATCGGTTCAGTATCCAAAGCTAGTGCTCGATGTCGAAGGCGAAGCGGACCGTGCCGATGATCACTTCGTCGCCGGGGGACAGCCGCGAGGCGTCGACTTTGCGGCCGTTGACCTTGACGCCGTTGGTCGAGCCGAGGTCGACTATCTGCCAGTCGCCGGTCGTCCCGCGACGCAGCTCGGCATGACGCCGCGACACGTTCGGGTCATTGAGGACGCAGTCGCACTCACGCGAACGCCCGAGGACGTCGACGGGGCCGTCGAGCACGTAGCGGCGGTCGTCGAGCGAGACGATCGCCTTCGTCTCGGTGAGGTGAGCCGCGGGGCGGCGCTTTCGCGACTTCGTCTCCTTTGGCGGCACCGAGTAGACCATCGTGTGGCCCTGCTCCCCCTGCTCTGCCGACTCGCCCTGGCGCGCCGGCGGCTTAACAAGGCGCGTCTGGATGCCGAACTCGCCCAGGCGCAGGCGCTCGTCGGCTTCGAGATCGACCTCGGGGCGGGTCAGCAGCGCATAGTCGTGCTTTCGCGCATGCTCGAGCAAATACGAGGAGAGCTCCTGCTCGAGCGAGCTCTCATATCCCTCGAGTCGCGACTTGTCCTCTGAGGAGAGCCAGACCGTGTACTGATTCGGCACGTAGACCCGCGAGACCGAGGCGGTCCGGTGCGCGTCCATCTCCTTGGCGAGCTTACGAGCGATCTCGACCGGCTGCACCTGCGAAGAGAAGGCACGGCTGAAGACTCCCTCGACGAGGCTCTCGATGCGCTGTTCCAGGTTGCGTAGAACGCTGATGGCTAACCGTCTCTCTATCTGCGGGCAGGGCGAATACCCCAAGTCGGGAAAGGGAAATCCTAGGGGGTTGGGTTGCGATTACGCCAGACGGCCCGAGAGGCGGCGGCGACCGAGATCGCGCTTGGTGTCGCCGCGAGCCGGCACGGGCTGCTCGCCGTGGGTGCGCCTGAGGCCGAACTCGATGCTGACCGCGACCAGGGCTGCCGAGACGACTCCCACCGGGTTCTCGGCCAGGGCTCCATTGCCCACGAGCGAGAGCGCAGCGTGCACGCCGGCAGCCCAGAGCATGGCCGCCAGGAGGGCGAGCGCGGCGTGTCGCAGCGCCAGCAATCGCCCCAACGCGACAGAGGCGAGCGCAAAGACGGCCATCCCGAGCAGCGACTCGGGCGAGACCATCGGCTCCAGGATCGATCTCGCAGCGAGGCCGGCGTCGTCGGCCCAGCCACGAGGCGCCTCCGGCCCGAGACCAAGGTCAGGACCGAGTCCCAGGCCCAGCGAGGCCGCGACGAGACAGATCCAGGCGCCGGCGCCGAGCGCGGCGCGGCCGACGGGCGAGGGTGCCCAGGCGCCGAGCGCTGCAGCCGCGCCGGGCACGCCCACGACGGCGAGTGCCGGCGCAGCGAGCGGCGCCAGGGCGCTGAGGGCGGCGCCGGCGATCAAGCAGGGGACGAAGAGCACGCCAAGCACGAGCGCGAGGCCGCCCGCTGAGGACGGGCCG
Organism: Solirubrobacterales bacterium; assembly: GCA_046716525.1. Classification (GTDB taxonomy): domain Bacteria; phylum Actinomycetota; class Thermoleophilia; order Solirubrobacterales; family 70-9; genus WHSW01. The sequence goes on along the minus strand of JBKJXG010000073.1, from coordinate 1,397 downwards.
GCGATCAACAGGAGCGCGGCGGCGGCGCAGGCCAGCGTCACGATTCGGGCGAGGCCGAGCGACCTCCACGCGCCGACCGAGGCCTCGTTCGCTTCGGGAGGGCTTGGCACGGCGTGGCGATCATCGAGCCATTCGAGTTCGGCTGCCAGGCAGTCGCTGAGCTCGATAGGTGTCGGGCGCAGCTCGGGCTCAGGCGCCAAGCAGGCATCGATCGTTGCGGCGAGATCCTCAGGGAGATCCGGGCGGACCGAGCTCAGGGAGGGCGCACCAATGCCGATCCGCCGAGCGGTCTCAGCAGGTGAGCGGCCGGCGGCCGGGTTCAGCCCCGACCAACATTCATAGGCAGTGAGGGCAAGTGAGTAGACATCGGTCGGTGGCCCGGCGAGCTCGCCTTCGGCCTGCTCGGGTGACATGTAAGCCAGGGTGCCGACAACGTCGCCGGCGGCGGTCACGGTCGGCGCTCCAGCGATGCGCGCGATGCCGAAATCCATCAGCTTGGCCCGGCGCGCACCGCCTGTCCGCTTGCTGACAATCACGTTCTCGGGCTTGACGTCGCGGTGCACGACGCCGCGACGGTGAGCGTGGGCGAGTGCCCCGCAGAGATCGCAGGTGATCTCGGCCACGTCGCGGTCACACAGCAGTCCGTCAGCATGCGCGCGCGACAGGTCCATCCCGGGCACCAGCTCCGAAACGAGGATCGCGTGGCCGTTGTGCTCGCCGAGCTCATACAGAGTCACGATCGCCGGGTGGTTGAGCCGGGCGGCGGCCTGCGCCTCACGCAGGACCCGCCCGGGCTCAGCCCGCGAGAGCTCCTTGACGGCGACCTCGCGCTGAAGTCGCTCGTCGAACGCCCTGTAGACAGTGCCCATCCCTCCAGAGCCGATCCGCTCCAGGAGCCGGAAACGCTCCATGATCAGCTCTTCGGCCACCACCCGACGACGTTCGCCGGGACATCGACCTCTCCTGCCGAATCCCTCCGTGGCAGGCTTCATACTCTGCGGGCCGAAGCTGACCCCAGAAGGTGAGAGCGTGGCTTTCCTCGACGACGACGGACCAGATCCGGCCCCGCGCGGCGGCGGCCCGAGACGACCTGGGTCCGATCGCCAGCGCCAGCTGCTGATGCGGCGGATGATGGCGCTCGGCGCCGGTGTGGTGGTCGTGATCTTGCTCCTGCTCGGAATCCGCGGCTGCCTCAACGCCCGCGAGGAACGCGGCTTCGAGAACTTCGTCTCCGACCTGAACTCGATCGTCACCACCTCGAATCAGCTCTCGACTGGATTCTTCGCGCGACTCCAGGAACCACCCAACAACCTCACCGAGCTCAACCTCGAGGCCGAGATCGCCTCCGACCGCGGTACGGCCGAGCAACTGCTGCAGCGCGTGGAGGGCCTCGACAC
>JBKJXG010000072.1:0-3200 GCA_046716525.1 Solirubrobacterales bacterium | reverse complement strand
CTGCGGGACTGCGGGAGTGGTTCGGAGGAATTGGCTTCGGACGAAAGCGGAACTTCCGCTTCGCATGCAAAGCGGATATCTCAGCCATCGCGAGATACTGTCTGACCCTTGGGTTTCCCGCCCCGCCCTAAGCGGCGTCGCCCGTGCCTACCTTCGCGCGTCGTAGGTGAATCCGGTTGGCGGCCCGAACCTTTCTCGGCACCACCAGCGGATAGTTGAGCGAGCGAGCGTTCCGGGCTGAGCTCTAACTCTCGCTTTCGACCAAGCGGTAGTCGCCGGGGCTGACCCATCAACCCGTGGGTATACGCTTGAACCTCTTCTTCGCGGGGATCGGATCGACGTTGCCGGCAGGGTCGATCGCACGAACCTTGAACTTGTACCTGCCGGGCTTGAGGTTCTTGTACTTGAGCGGGGATGAGCAGGTGCCGTACCGCCTCAGCTTCTTCTTTGCCCGCTTGCCCTTCAGTCGGCACTCGAAGGTCGAGCCGGGTTCGTCTGAGCGGAACCTGAACCTCGCTGTCGGTCTGGTCAGCTTTTTCTTCGGGCCCTTGGTGATGGTCGTCTCGGGAGGGTCGGCGTCGGGGGGGTCCGCAGCGGGGGGCTCGAGTCGCTGCACGTCGGGGTCGAGGTCGCTCGCCGCGCTATCGCTGGTCAGATTGGTCGGCGAGGAGCCGTCGGCGCCCATGGTGAAGACGTCGGTGTCGCCGCCGTCGCGCTCGCTTGCGAACGCGATTCTCGTGCCGTCGGGCGAGAAGGCGGGCCGAGCGTCGCCCGCCGCGCTCGCGCTGGTCAGGTTGGTCGGCGAGGAGCCGTCGGCGTCCATCACGAAGACGTCGAAATCGCCGCCATCGCCGTCGCTGTTGAACGCGATCCTCGCGCCGTCGGGCGAGAACGCGGGACGGGAGTCGGTCGCCGCGCTCGCGCTGGTCAGGTTGGTCGGCGAGGAGCCGTCGGCGCCCAACACGAAGACGTCGCCGTCTGCGCCGTCGCGGTCGCTTGCGAACACGATCCTCGTGCCGTCGGGCGAGAACGCGGGCCCGAAGTCGCCCGCCGCGCTCGCGCTGGTCAGGTTGGTCGGCGAGGAGCCGTCGGCGCCCATCACGAAGACGTCGAGGTCGCCGCCGTCGCGGGTGCTTCTGAAGGCGATCCTCGTGCCGTCGGGGGAGAAGGCGGGCTCTGTCTCGAGCGCCGCGCTATCGCTGGTCAGGTTGGTCGGCGAGGAGCCGTCGGCGCGCATCGTAAAGACGTCGAAATCGCCACCGTCGCGGCTGCTGGTGAAGACGATCGTGGTGCCGTCGGGGGAGAATTGGGGGTCGCCGTCGGACGCCGTGCTCGCGCTGGTCAGGTTGGCCGGCGAGGAGCCGTCGGCGCCCATCGTGAAGACGTCGGTGTCGCCGCCGTCGCGGGTGCTCGTAAACGCGATCAGCCCGTTCGCGCCCGGCGGGAAGGCAGCCTCGCTCGGACCCGCGCTCGCCGCGGCCACGACCGCAACCAGGGCAAGCGCCGGAACGACCGATCGGGCATAGCCGCTTCGCCTGCGCGTCATCGCGCGCCCACGTTAGTCCTTCACCTGCGACACCGCAACGGCGGTCGAGGCACTCGGCTAGCCGGGGCCTCCGCTCGCGCTTCGCACGCCAGGTCCGCTGGTCGAACTCAAGCGAGCCGCCTCGAGAGGACGAGGGGGGTCGAGATCGCGGGTTGCACGGTTTCGCCGGCGTCAAGGTACGTTACGAGACATCCCGTCGACGAATCTCACTCGTCCTCAGCGAGGCAAGCTCATTGCGGGCGTGTGTGCCGGAATCGCGCAGCGGTACGGAGTCTCGGCGCGTAGGGTCCGGATCCTCTTCGTCCTCTCGCTCTTGCTACCCGGCCCGCAGGTGCTGCTCTACGTCGCACTCTGGATCCTGATGCCCAAGGAGTGAGAGTGTCGGTCGCGGACCTCTCGCTGCACCTTGAAGTCCCATCCAAGACTGACTGGGAATCTACGAAACCGAAGGTCACAGGTTCGAATCCTGTCGGGCCCGCTTCCTGATCTCCCCAAGATCCCTCTTGGTCAAGCGGTTCTAGGGCTCGCCGATCCACCCGCCGGTGCAGCTCGCCGATTGGGCACACCCGTCGGTTAGGCGTGAGAAAACCATCCCGCAGACCATCCCGGTTCAAATCCCACCTCCGCTAGCACCGTTACCGCGACGACGATCTGAGTCTGCTCGGCGAGGCCTGGTCTATTCGCGTGAATCGGTAGTCGTCGAGGTCGAAGGTGGCGCTGCGCCACGCGGCGCCGAGACTGGTCGAGGCCCTGAACGGCACGTCTCCGTGCTGGTCGAAGTAGTAACTGTTCGCCGTCCTACACGTGTCGTTCCAAAAGACCTGGGTATGGCGGCGGCCCAACATCTTCGAAAGGAACCAGGCATTGGCCTCCTCCCGGATCTCGATCAGCGTCGAGTCCGTTCGCAGGGCCCGCTTCAGGCAACGCGCGATGTGGCGCATTTGCGTCTCGATCAGCCCGAAGTAGGACTGGCCGTTGTAGCCGTACGGGCCGAGGATCATGAACATGTTCGGGAAGCCCGGCACGCTGACGCCCTCGTAGGCCTGGTTGCGGTTTGCGTCCCACCAGCTGGCGAGATCGACGCCGCCGATGCCGCTCACCGGATACGGCGGAACCCCGCCGGCGTCGAAGAGCTTGAACCCGGTCGCCAGAATGAGCACGTCGAGTTCGTGCTCGATCCCGTCGGCGAGGCGGACGCCGCTGGAGGTGATCGCCTCAATCCCCGTGGTCTCGAGTTCGACGTTGTCGCGATTGAAGGTCGAGAGGTAGCCGTTATGGAAGCTCGGCCGCTTGCATCCGAGTTCGTATTGGGGGGTCAGCTTCGCGCGGATATCGGGGTCGCGCACCTGTCGCAGGTGTGCGTGTCCAGCGCGCTTACCAGCCGCGATCAGCGCCGGCAATGAGCCGCCGTACTGCGCCGGAAGCGGAAAGGTCGCTTCGACGAAGATCTGGCTGAGCACGCGAGGGAGGATCTTGCCGCCGGGTAGGCCCATTAGCCGCTTGAGTGGTCGGGAGATCGCGCGGTCGGGCTTCGCCAGACACCAGATCGGCGTTCGCTGAAAGACGATCAGCCGCCCGACGAGGGGCGCTATCTCGGGGATCACCTGCACCGCCGACGCACCGGTTCCGATGATCCCAACGCGCTTGCCGCCCA
>JBKJXG010000071.1:0-5125 GCA_046716525.1 Solirubrobacterales bacterium | reverse complement strand
TGTCCGGACATGGGCTGATCCTAGTTTGCGGACACGCAGACCGCGACCGGGCCCGCGGCCCGATCGCGGTACTCAGCGTCGGCATCCCATCCGTGGCGCCGTCCTCAAAAGACCCCTCGCGCCCTGGCGCGAGGTTCGGAGCGACGCGCCTAAGCCAAAACAGCGAGGAGAGCGGAAAGTTGCGCCGCCAGGGCCTAGTTGGGAAGGACCTGGGTTTGGGGATTCATCGTTGGGCCGACGCTGCGAACCTCGTCGAACGTGAGTCCGTCCATCTCGAATGTGCTGACCCCGAGCTTCGAGGCGTGCTCGTTGGTGTAGATCCGGCCCTGATACCAATAGCCGGACCACATGTCGGGGTTGGCGCCATCGACTTGCGGCAGGTAGTAACCAAGCTCCTGTGGCGCCGCGGGGTCGGTGAAATCGACCACCGAGAGGCCGCCCGAGTAGTAGGGCGAAACGGCGACATAGCTGCGGTCGCGCATCGGCAGGATCGAGTAGTTGTGCGTCGTGCAGCGGAAGCGCTCGGCCTCCTCCGGGCTGTCGACCGGCGGCACGCGCGGCAGCGAATAGCTGCCCTCGAGCGTCGGGTTGGAGGGATCGGTGATGTTGTAGAACCATATCGCGCCGACTGGGCTCGTCTGGTCAGTCGAGCAGCCGCCACCCCCCGCCGCGCCGGCATGCTCATCGCCGATCACCGCGTACTTGCCATCCCAAGTGAGCTGGGCCGAGTGGTCGAGCTCGATCAACGGGTTCTGCACGACACCCAACGTTCTCGGATGAACCCGGTTGGAAATGTCGAGCACCGCGAACGCGCCCAGGCAGGAAGCGATGGCAAGGTCCTTCGCCGGCAAGACGCCGGTGTCGTGACACCCGACCGTGTCGGGCGTCACGCTCGGCGGCAGGACATCGGGCACGGAAGAAACACGCGCTCGTCGGGGGCGGTTGTTCGGGAACCCGATCACGGAGAACTCGCCCTCGGGATGGTTCGCCTCGGTGCATTCTGCGTCAGCCCCCAGTGGATAGGAGTCGACGTAGATGTGGGAGACGGTCGGGCCGGGAATCAAGGTGTGCGTGTGCGAGCCGCACTCCGTCTCGACAAAGCCGATCTGCCGGGGATTGGTGACGTCGGAGATGTCGACGATCCGTACGCCCTCCTTGTCCAGCGAGCTGGGGCTCACGTTGGTCGGCGTGTTGTTGCAGGTCGGCGACTGCTCGGAGTTCGAGCCTCGGCTGTCGACCGAGACGAACATCGTGTTGCCGAGCACCGAGACATCGCCCTGAGAACCTGGGCAGTTGTAGAAGGAGAGCTGGCGCGGAACCGGACCGGTGCGGAACAACCCGACGCCCTCGTAGGCGCCGGCGATCATCAGATTGCCGCGAAAGGCGAGGTCGGAGCCCTGCGCGAGCTCGCCGTCACCAATCTCAATCGTGCTGCGGCCGAGCTTGCGGAAGTTGGCGGAATGAAAGTCGCCGCTCGTCTGGTCGGCCTCGCCGAGCTGGGCCCCTCCCGCCGGGGGCGCCGCCTCGTTCGCGCCACCGAGCGCGGTCGGCGTCGGCGGCGCAAGGATGCCGAGATCGCTGCTGATCTCTCCCCGCAGCCCGAGTCCGGTGCCGGCGCCGAACGACGCGGTGCCGGAGGTGGGATGGTCAGCGGAAGCGGCCGCCGGCCACGCCAGCAGCGCACACAGCCCAATAGCGCTCAGCAGAAACCGCGACCGCGCACGTTGCATCACTCAACCATCCCTCGGCTCGAACCACGTCCCTACCCGAGGCGGTCATTACCACGGTCGCGAGATCGGTAAACCTCGCGGCCGTCAGACGACGAACTGCCCGTTTTCTTGGAGCAACTCGCCGTCGACCTCGAGGCGCCCGCCGCGGCGCAGGTCGCAGACCATGTCCGTGTGAACCGCGCTGTCGTTGGTGCCGCCTGACTCGGGATAGCTGGCTCCAACCGCGAGATGCACGGTGCCACCGATCTTTTCGTCGAGCAGGACGTCGCGAGTGCCCCGGTCGATGCCGTAGTTGGTGCCGATGCCGAGCTCGCCCAGCCGCCTGGCACCGTCGTCGGTGTCGAGCAGGTTGATCAGGTACTCCTCGCCGCGGTCGGCGGTCGCGTCGATCACCTTGCCGGCCTCGAAGCGCAGGCGCACACCCGATACCTCCCGGCCGCCGATCACCGCCGGCAGGTGAAACGAGACCTCGCCCTCGACGGAATCCTCGATCGGTCCGGTGAAGAACTCCCCGTCGGGCATGTTGTGCTCGCCGTCGCAGGGGATGAACTTGCGTCCCGCGACTCCGAGCTTGATGTCGGTGCCGGGCGCGACGATGTGTACCTCCTCGTGCCCGTCGATCCATTCCGCGAGCCGGTGGCACTCCTGCGAGGCGCGCTTCCAAGCCCCGAGCGGGTCGGCGTCGTCGGCGAGACAGGCATGGAAGTAGAAGTCCTCGAACTCGCGCAGGCTCATCTCGGCATCGGAGGCGTAGGCGTTGGTGGGGAAGATGGTGTAGACCCAGCGATGGTCGCCCTCGGCCGCCCGAGCCATCGTCCGCTGCATCAGCCCGCGGGTGGCCGCCTGGCGCTTCATCTGCCGTTCGGGTGAGGTTCGCGAAAGCTGGCGGGTGTTGGTGTCCGCCCCGATAGCGATGCGGCAATCCGCCTCTTCGGCTGCCCACTCCGACAGCGGCGAGACCCACTCGAGCTGCGCATCGCTTGCTTCGGCGTAATACGTCGGGGTCTGACCTTCGAAGGAGAGCGAGACCACCGGATGGCCGCCCGCCAGCAGCACCTCTTCATAGACGGCGGCAACCAGCGGCTCCGCCGCCGTCGAGCCCTCGATCAAACAGGTATCGCCGTCGCCGACCTTGGCCGAGTAGCCGACCAGAATCTTCGCCAGGTTCGCGACCCTAGGGTCGATCATCTCTCCTCCTTCTCCGCGCCGATCGCGGCATCGTCACGTTCGCGTCTGACCGCCGTCGCCATCGCCATCAGCAGTGCGTGAATCCTAGAGTCGTCGGTGAGCTCGGGGTGAAAGGCACATGCGAGGACGCGACCCTGGCGAATCACCACGGGGTGGTCGCTGACTCGTGCCAACACCTCGACCTCGTCACCGTGACTCTCGATCCACGGCGCGCGGATGAAGACCGCCCGTAGCGGCTCGGGCCCGATGCCCTCGATAACGAGATCCGCCTCGAAGCTCGCGAGCTGGCGTCCAAATGCGTTACGCCGCGCCACAGCGTCGACCAAGCCAAGGTGATCGCGATCGCAGACGATCATCCCGGCGCAGGTGCCGAGCAGCGGGCGGCCGGCGTCCACGTGAGCCGCAATCGCCGGCTCGAGCCGATCGCGTTCGATCGCCTTGGTGATCGTGGTCGACTCGCCACCGGGGATGATCAGCGCGTCGAGGTCGTCGAAGTCCGCCGGTGTTCGCACTTCCACCACGGTTGCGCCGAGCTCGCTCAGCATGCGCGAGTGTGCCGCGAAATCACCCTGGCTGGCGAGCACCCCGATCCGTAGAGGAGCTGGCCCGCTCGACGCCGCAGGTGCGCGTTCCGGCAAGCTGGTCAGGCTCCGCGGTGCTGGAGCAAATCGCCAGGCGCGAGTTCGGCGATGTCGTCGCCGCGCATCGGCTCGCCGAGCCCGGTTGAAGCCGCGGTGACACGCTCGGCGTCGGCAAAATGGGTGGTGGCCTCGACGATCGCACGTGCGCGACGCTCAGGGTCGCTGGACTTGAAGATTCCGGAGCCGACGAAGTTGCCTTCGGCGCCGAGCTGCATCGTCAGCGCAGCGTCGGCGGGAGTGGCGATGCCGCCGGCGCAAAAAAGCGGGACCGGCAGCCAGCCGGCGCGAGCGACCTCCTCGACGACATCGATCGGAGCCTGCAAGTTCTTGGCCTCGGCGGCGAGCTCTTCAGGGCGCAGCGTGGTCAGGCGCTTGATCGCGGTCGTGATCTCCCGCAGGTGACGGACGGCCTCGACGATGTTGCCGGTCCCGGCCTCGCCCTTGGAGCGGATCATCGCCGCGCCCTCGCCGATCCGACGCAGTGCCTCACCAAGGTTCGTGGCACCACAAACGAAGGGAACGTCGAAGGCCCGCTTTTCGATGTGGTGGGCATCGTCGGCCGGAGTCAAGACCTCCGACTCGTCGATGTAGTTGACCTCGAGTGCCTGAAGAATCTGCGCCTCGGCGAAGTGGCCGATGCGCGCCTTTGCCATGACCGGGATCGTCACCGCTTCCTGAATGCCCTTGATCATCGTCGGATCGCTCATCCGCGCAACGCCGCCGTCGCGGCGGATGTCGGCGGGCACCCGCTCCAGCACCATCACGGCGACCGCGCCGGCCTCCTCGGCCAGCCGAGCCTCGTCGGGCGTGACGACGTCCATGATCACGCCGCCCTTGAGCATCTCGGCCAACCCACGCTTGACCCGAAAGGTTCCCGTCTCAGCCATCCCCACCCAATATAGAGACGCGACCCGCCCAGAACCGTCCAATCGAGATCAACCAAAAGCGCCGCTCGGGCGGGTGGCACGGCAGAGGGCTTGCCATCCGAGCACGAACGTCGTCGTCCTAGACCGCGTCTCGCACGGGTGGCACCGCAGAGGGGTCCCCATCCGAGCACCCTCCGGGAGCGCAGGATGGGGAGTTGCTGCGGTGACAGGACCCGTGCGCCGCTTACTTGAGCTTGAAAGCCCGAATGCGCTCTTTGTACGCACCCTTGTCGCGCGCGTAAACACCATGCGCGAGCGCCTGAACGATCGCCAGCAGCGAGGTGTTCGAGCGCGTGAACGAGGGGCCGTTGGAGGAGTAGTAGAGAGTCAGATCGGAGTGCTGGCCGATGTCCGACAGCGTCGCGTCCGTGATCGCCATCGTCGAGGCGCCACGGTGCTTGGCGAGCTTCATCGCGCGGACGACGATCGGATGTGCGCGGCCGGCTGAGAAAGCGATCACGAGCGAGTCCTCGTCGACGCGAGAGAGCCGCGTGATCGAGTCCTGGCGCGGGCTCGCGATCACCTCGGCGCGGATATCGAGCAGCGCCAGCAGGTGGCGCAGGTAGCTCGCGAAGAACGCAAGTTGGTCCATGCCCACGATCATCACCCGGTGGGCGGAGCCGAGCGCGGTGACGCAGGC
>JBKJXG010000070.1:0-3210 GCA_046716525.1 Solirubrobacterales bacterium | reverse complement strand
CGGCGAGCCTGCGCGAGGCCATCGACAGCGGCCGAGACGCGATCGTCGCCGCCCTGGCCGAGATCATCAGGCCGGGCCTCGGCGCGGGCAGCGAATCGCCCGACCCCGAACTGACGGCGCGCATCGTCTCGGCGATCGCCGACGAGTCCGCCCGGCTGCTGCTGACCAGCCCCGACGCCTATCCGGTCGAGCGGCTGATGACTCACGCCGACTGGCTCCTGCGCCAGCTGGCGTGAGCTAGGTTGGGCCGATGAGCGTGGGGGTGCTGATCGCGATCGTCGTTGTGCTGGCCGTGGTGGCGTTCGTCTGGCTGACCTACAACCGCCTCGTCGCAAAGCGCCTGGCGGCCGACAACAGCTGGGCGCAGATCGATGTCGCCCTGCGCCGACGCCACGATCTGATTCCCGTCCTCGTCGAAACGGTCAAGGGCTACGCAAGTCACGAGCGCACGACGTTCGAGAACGTCAGCGAAGCACGCAGCGGCGCCGTTGCCGCGCAGGGTCCGCCCCGGCGCGCCGCGGCCGAATCGACTCTCGGTCGAGCGGTGGACGGCCTGCTCGCCGTCGCCGAGGGCTACCCACAGCTCGAGGCGAGCGACAACTTCGCCGGGCTTCAGCGCGAGCTCTCAGATACCGAAGATCAGATCGCGATCACCCGTCGCGTCTACAACGACACGGTCGAGACCTACAACACCGCGATTCAGATCTTCCCGGCCGTGATCGTGGCTCGCCTCTTCGGCTTCGATGCCAAGGACTTCTTCGATGCGCCCGCCGCAGCCGAGCAGGCTCCGGCGGTCAGCCTCGCGCCCGGAAACGGCGCCCGATGAGCGCTCGACGCTTCGCCGCCGTGGTCGCCACGGTCGCGATCACCTCGCTGGGGAGCGCTGCCCCGGCGCATGCCGACAGCTCGGACATCGTCAACGCCGACGTCAGCATGCGACTCGCAAAAGACTCGAGCCTGCTCGTCACCGAGCAGCTCACGTTCGACTACAAGGGGTATTTCGAGGGCTCCTACCGCGACATCGTCTTTCGCCATGGCGAGCAGATCTCGAACGTCTCGGTCAGCGAGAACGGGCGGCGCTACGAGCCCGGTGGCAACACGGCGCTTGGCAGCTTCGACCTGCCCGACCGCTACGGGGTCCAGCCGATCGGCTCCGGCGCTCGGATCGTCTGGCACTACCGGGCCAGCGACGAGCTGCGCACTTTCGAGATCAGCTATCGGGTGCGGCGTGCGGTCGTCGCCTACGACGACGTCCTCGATCTCGGCTGGACGGTGTGGGGCGATCAGTGGGACTTCGACCTCGCCCAGCTGACGGCCAGCGTCACCGATCCCGCGCTCGACCCAGACGATCAGTCCTACCGGGTCTGGGGCCATCCGCGAAGCGTCGAGGGCGAGACGGTGCGAGGCGACGGGATCGCAACTCTGGAGGCAGCGGACATAAACAGCGGCACCGCCGTCGAGATGCGAGTGACGATCCCGCGCAGCCCGGGTCGCTCGATCGCCGGCGCTCGTTCGGTCGCGGGCGACGGTCTCGAGAAGATCCTCGCCGAGGAAGAGGAGCACGATGAGAGCTACAACTCGTTCTTCAACCGAGCCAAGCGCTGGATTGCAAGCAATGCCCTGCTGCTGTCGCTTGGGCTCGCGGCGCTCGCGGCGATCGGCCTCGCGAGCTTAGCCTTGGCTGCCCGCGAACGCCGGGCATCGGCGCCCGAATACCTCGCCGACCCTCCCGACGAGGCCGGGCCCGCCCTGGCCTACGCGCTCGCCCACGAAGGTGGCGACAGCGACGACACGGTCCTGGCGACGCTGCTCGATCTCGTCGATCGCGGCTTTTATGAAACGGCCACGACGACCACCGAGAAGGAGAAGCTCGATCTGATGCTGACCGCTGCCGATGGTCGCCCCGCAACCGACGCGCTGGCCGGACATGAACGCGACGTTCTCACGTTCTTCGATCAACTGCTCGATGGTCAGACGATGGCGATGAGCGAGATGAAGGACAAGATCCCCGCCCACTCCGAGCTCTGGCGCGGGCGCTGGGAGCAGATGACGGCGACGCTCAACGACGTCGAGCGCGGCGAGCTCGAATGGGATCGCGACCTCAACGGTGCTCGCTGGATGCTCGCGCTCGCGCTCGCCGTCGGCTTCGCCATCGTCTCGCTCGCCGACGTCTCCGTCAACGACCGCTTTCCGCCATCCGCGGCGGTCGGCCTGGTGGTGCTGATCGCCGCGGCCGCCTTCCCGCGCACACGCCTCAAGCGTCTCGTGGCTTCCCACGGCGAGCGCAAGGCCCGCTGGCGCGCATTCGCGCATTGGACGAAAGACTTCCCGCGGCTGTCCGACGACCCACCGGCGACCTTGGAGCTGTGGAAGCGCATCCTCGTCTACGGCGTCGCCTTCGGCACCGCCGAACGGATGATCGCCTCGGGGCGCATCCCGGAGCCGGTGGCGATGTCGGCGAGCTCAGGTGGCCATTGGAGCTCGTTCGTCCTGCTCGGCTCCTTCGACGGCAGCGCGTTCGACGGCGCGGCGTTCAGCTCAGGCTTTGCCTCCCAGGTCTCGCCTCCGGCGTCGAGCGGCGGCCGCGGCGGCGGTTTCTCGGGCGGTGGTGGCGGTTTTTCGGGAGGCGGTGGTGGCGGCTCATGGTGAACGACCCGCAAGCCGGTCACGGATTGCGCCGCGGGCTGCGCGATTTGCTTGCCGAGCCGCCGCTTATCGATCGGATCACATGGCGTGAAGGGCTCCACCCGCAGACGCTGATCTCGCTGGACACGAGCCTGATCGCACGCACCTTCGGCACCCTCTACTCGGCCGGCGGGATCCTGGGCCTGACGATGCTCGCGGTCGGCGCCGGAACAGAGGGCAGCGATTTCACGCTGGCGATGCTGAGCGTCGCCGCCCTGCTGCTCGGAGCCATCTGCTTCGTCGTCTACGACCAGCTGCCGAGCTGGTTCTTTCAGGCCATGCTGGCCCTCGGCACGCTCATGGTCGGCGCGGCGACGGCCGCGGCATCAGATGGCGCCGAGGCGATCTTTGGCCTCTTCTTCGTCTGGATCGTGTTCCTGGCCTTTCTCTTCTTTCGCCGTCGACACGCCGCGCTTCACGCCATGTTCGCGGCCATCGTCTACGGCACGGTCCTGATCGCTCGCGATGCTCCACACGCGGTCGACCTGCTCGTCGTCGCCTGCGCAACGATCGGCACCACGGGCG
>JBKJXG010000069.1:0-4094 GCA_046716525.1 Solirubrobacterales bacterium | reverse complement strand
GGTGTCGAGGCGGCCCTCGCCGTCGAACGGGGTCACCATCGCCGTGATCACGCCCTTGATCTGATGCTCCATGCCGGTCAAGTATCGCTCGCGGCGAAGACAGGCGGGGTCTTGTCGGTCCACGGCGCCGCCTGCTCGAGCTGCGCGGCGATCCTGATCAGCAGGTCCTCCCGCCCGAACGGGGCGACCAGCTGCACGCCCACGGGCAGACCGTCTTCGGTCCAGTGCAAGGGCAAGGAGATCGCGGGCTGTCCGGTGGCATTGAAGATCGCGGTGAACGCCCCGGCCGGGACCGCGCGGCGAAACGCGTCCAAGGGATCATCGCCATCGTCGGTGTAGGTCCCCAGCGGCACCGGCGGCTCGGCCATCGTCGGGGTGACGAGCAGATCGAAGCCGCTCTCATGCCAGCCGGCGATCGCCCGCGACACCGTCTGGTGCAAGGCGACGGCGCCCAGGTACTGACCCGCCGAGCGCTCGCGACCGATTTCGGCCAATGCCCAGGTCAGCGGCTCGACGTCGGCGGCCGTGATCGGGCGGCCGATGATCACCGAGAACTGGTCCAGTGCCGCTGCCTGGCTCGCACTCCAGCGGGTGAGGAAGCTGTTCTCGAGGTCCAGCGTCGAAGCGAACTCCGCGCTGAGCGGCGAGGAGTCTTCGACCTCGTGACCGAGTGACTCGATCAGGTCAAGCGCACCGCGCAAAGCCGCGACGCACTCGGGGTGGCTCTCCAGGCCGGGGACCGGGGGCTGCTCGAGAAAGCCGATGCGAAGCGGCTCGTCGACACCGATCTCCTTCATGTAGGACCGTGCCGGCTCGGGTGCGACGTAGGGATCACCGGGCGCCGCGCCGTGAACAGCGTCGAGGAGCGCAGCGGTGTCTCGGACCGAGTGACTGAGGCAGAGCGCAGCGGTGAGCCCCGACATGACGTCGCCGATCAACGGGCCCTCGGAGATCCGCTGGCGCGTCGGCTTCAGCCCGACGAGGCCATTGACAGAGGCCGGGATGCGGATCGAGCCGCCCCCGTCGTCGGCGTGGGCGAAGGGCACCATGCCGGAGGCGACGGCGGCTCCCGAGCCACCCGACGAGCCGCCGGCCGTACGTTCGAGGTTCCACGGGTTGCGGGTGGCTCCGTAGGCCTTGGGCTCGGTCGTTGGCAGGATCCCGAGCTCCGGGAGGTTCGTCTTGCCGACGACGACGAGGCCGGCGGCCTTGAAACGTGCCCCCAGATAGGAGTCGATCGGAACGCGGAAGTCGGCGTCCTTGAGCACCTGCAGTCCGATGTGCATCGGCATCCCGGCGAGCACGGCACCGAGATCCTTGAAGAGGAAGGGAACGCCGCGGAACGGGCCATCCGCAAGCTCTCCGGCCGCTTGCTTGCGAGCATCGTCGAAGAACTCGTGGATCACCGCATTGATCTGCGGGTTGAGAGCCTCAATCCGCCCAATCGCCGCGTCGACGAGCTCGGTTGGAGATGCCTCACCGCTGCGAACGAGCTCGGCCTGCGCGGTCGCGTCCATGCGTGCCAGGTCGGTCATCGCGGGGACGCTAGATGATCGTGTGGGGCAGCCGGCACGACCTAGAGCAGGTTCTCGAGCCCAACCGTGAACGGATCGGGCAGATCTGCCACACCCCGCACCGCCAGCAGCACTCCCGGCATGAACGAATAGCGGTCGATCGAGTCGTGGCGGATTGTCAGCGTCTGCCCCTCGCCGCCGAGCCCAACCTCCTGGTGGGCGACGAGCCCTGGCAGACGCAGGGAGTGGATCGGCTCGTGGACGTTGCCGCCGGCCTCGGCGATCAGCTCGGCGGTGCGCTTGGCGGTGCCCGAAGGCGCGTCGAGCTTGCGATCGTGATGGAGCTCGACGATCTCGCACTCGGGCATATGGCGGGCCGCCGCGGCCGCGAAGCGCATCATCAACACGGCGCCGATCGCGAAGTTAGGGCCGAAGAACGCGTTCGCCTCGCCGCCCTCCGCGCGCTTGGCCTCGGCCGTCTCGCGCAGCGCCTGCTGGTCGAAGCCCGACGTGCCGATGACGACGTGGACGCCGGCGTCGAGGCAGGCGATCGCGTTGGCGAGCGCGGTCTCGGGCGTGCTGAAGTCGACGGCCACATCGGCCTCGTCGAGGTGCTCGGCCAGGGGCGACTGCAGCGCCGGGTCGGCGCGGCCCGTCAAGTGCATGTCGGTGGCGCCGTCGACGGCTTCGCAGACGGTCTCCCCCATCCGACCTGCCGCGCCTGAGACGACTACTCGAATCACGACGCTAGCCGGCGGCGACGAGCTGCTCGCTCACGTGTCCGGCGGCGGCGCGGAAGCAGTCTTCGTCAGGGCCGACGCAGGCTGCGGCGAGGGAGTCGACGTCGTACAGCTCTGCGGCCAGCGCTGCGACGTCGTCCAAAGTAATCGCATCGACTCGGGCGATCATCTCGTCGAGCGAGAGGATCGGAATCTCGAAGAGGATGTTGCGCGCGAGGCGGCCCATGCGGGCGCTGGTCGATTCGAGGCCCAAGACCATGCGTCCCTTGACGTGCTCCTTGGCCCGCTTGAGCTCCTCGTCGCTGACGCCTTCGGTGCCGAGCTGGCGCAGCTCGCGGCCGATGATCTCGCAGGCCTCGCTGACGTTGTCGGCGCGGGTGCCGACATACATCGCGACGAAGCCGCGATCGACGAACTCATGCGTGTAGGAGCCCACCGCGTAGGCGAGGCCGCGCTTTTCGCGCACCTCGCGAAACAGGCGTGAGGAGACCGAGCCGCCGAAGATCGTGTCGAGTACCGCAAGCGTGAAGCGGCGCTCGTCGCCACGAGACAGCCCCGGACCGCCGAAGCAGATGTGGTACTGCTCGGTGTCCTTGGGATAGAACAGAAGCTGCGCTGTCTCGGCGCCCGAAGCGACGGAGCCGTTGGCGCCGTTGCCCGGAGCAGCTCCCGAGAGCGACTTCTGTGCGAGCTCGACGATGCGCGAGTGCTCGATGCTGCCCGCGGCCGCAACGACGATGTTGGCGGCGGTGTAACGCGCCTGGTGGTAGTCGGCGATCTCGGGCACCGGAATCGAGCCGATCACCTCGGAGTGGCCGAGCACACGGCGCCCCAGTGGCTGGTCGCCGTACATCGCCTCCGCGAGCACATCGTGAACGCGGTCCTGGGGCTCGTCCTCATACATCGCGATCTCCTCGAGCACGACCTCGCGCTCGGAGTCGATCTCGTCCTCGGGTAGCGACGGAGCCAGCAGCATCTCCGACATCAACTCGAAGGCTTCGTCTGTGTGCTCGTCGAGGAAGCGGGTGTGAAGGTGCGTCGTCTCCTTGCCGGTGGCCGCGTTGGACGCCGCGCCCATGCCGTCGAAGAGCTCGGAGATCTCGATCGCCGAGTGGCGCTTGGTTCCCTTGAACAGCAGGTGCTCGAGGAAGTGCGAGACGCCGGCCTGAGCCGGCGTCTCGTCACGTGATCCAGTCTTCACCCAGAGGCCGAGCGCGACCGAGCGGACCGAGGGAACACCCTCGGTGACGACCCGCAGGCCGCCGTCAAGCTCGGTCAGCACTACGCCTTCGGGTAGCTCCACTATCGGTCGAGGCGCTCCCGGCCACGACCGCCGCGGCCGCCGCCCTCGCGTCCGCCGGAGCGGCCACCACGATCGCCGCCGTTGCGACCACCTTCTCGACCGCCGCGTCCGCCGCGATTGCCGCCACCGCCGCCCATCGTCGGGTCACCGGTGCCGAGCTTCTGCATCTCCTCGGGGCTCTTGCCGGCGATCGCCGGATCCTCAGAGAGACGGAGGCCGATGCGGCCACGCTCCTTGTCGACCTCGGCCACCGTGACGTCGATGACGTCGCCTGCCGAGAGCACGCTCTCGACGGTGTCGACGCGCTCGCCGGGCTTGACGTTCGAGATATGCAGGAGACCGTCGGTGCCCTTGACGAGCTCGACGAAGGCGCCAAACGTGGTCGTCTTGACGACCTTGGCAGTCGGGAAGTTGTCCCCGATCTCCGCCTCGCGGGTCATCGACTCGATTCGCGCGATGCACGCATCGACCAGCGCGCCGCTCGGTGCGTACACGCGCACGGTGCCGTCGTCGTCGATGTCGATCTCGGCCTCGAAC
>JBKJXG010000068.1:0-3329 GCA_046716525.1 Solirubrobacterales bacterium | reverse complement strand
GTCGGGCGCCCCTAGGGCGCGTAAACACCCACGTTATCGACGTCGATCGAGCACCTGTGCCGGCGGCAGCGATAGTCGTCGGAGTGGTAGATCCCGACCCGTAGGTGCGACGGGATCGCGGCCCCCGACACCACTCCGTCACCGTCGTCGCCATCCGATTCCCGTTTCAACGTCTGCAGCGTGAGCCGTTGGCTGCTCTCGCGCTCGTCGAGCGCGTCTTCGTCTCCGTTCAGGTCCGCAGACAGCTCGAACGACCCCTGCCTTCCGTCTGCGGCGTAGGAAACGTCTAATGCGAATCGCGTCCAGACGCTCTTGCGTGCCGGCGCCGACCACAGCACCTCGGCGTCGTTGACCCCTGAAGGCGTGGCGCCACGGTGGCGCACGAGCCAGCGCCCGTCGTCTGCCTCGAGCGCCAGCACTGGCGGCCCGCCGCCGGCATCAGACGGCTGGCTCTGCTTCATCTGCAGCGCGATCTGAAAGTCGTCCTGCCCAAGCGGGAAGTGGGCTGGCAGCCTCAACGACAGAAAGGTGATCAGCCTCTGCCCCTCCCGGTACAAAGTGACGGGGCTCTCGAGATGATTGTTGAGCCCAAGCTCGCAGCGCTCGCCTGAGATGTCGTCGCCGTCGACGACACGCAGCCGTCGAAATCCATCGTTGCCCTGGGCGGTCCCGTCGGCGCGTGGGCGCGGGTCGCCTCCGGTCGGCAGCAGTCTCGCACGGCTGCGTCGCTCGCAGTCGACGCGGCCCCACAACGTTGTCGGATTCGGATCGGCCGCGTCATCGATGAACCGCACCTCGCCCACCTCGGGAAAGCCGTTCCCCTGCGTCATCGGCGGCGGGCTTGGCGGCTCGTCCAGGATCGGAATCGCAAGCATCGCACCAACCCCGCCGATCACTCCGATCGGCACCAGGGAAACAATTCGCCGCACCGTGCGCCCCAAGGCGATCAACTAACTCAAACCCGGCGATCGCGATGCGATTACTGCTCCGTAGCCGCTCATTGAGCCGATACTAGTAGCCCCGCCTCTCGGTGAGGCCCCCGATCAGCCGACCTCGAACGCTCCGAGATCGGGGGCGGCGCCGAGCGGGCGCGGGGCGCCATCGAAGTCGACTGGCGGAGCGAAGCTGGCAAGGCCGGCGTCGATCGCCGGGCTCGCGGCCTGCGGGTGGTAGTCCTGAGATTCGCCGAAGCCTGGATCGCTCTGAATGTTGTCGAGCAAGGTGAGCCCATCTGTCAGGCCCAGGTTGCCCTTTGGGTTGCCCCAGACGAGATTGCGCTGGACAACGTTTCCCGAGCCGGTCAGCGAGGACGCGCGGATCCCGTACTCGCCGTTATTGGCGACCAGGTTGTTGACCGCGATCGAGTCCGCGGTCTGGTTACCGAAAAGGATTCCGGCCTTGCCATTGCCGACCACGGTGTTGTTGGCAATCGTCACGTGGTGGGGGCTCTGGTAGAGCTGGATCCCGCGGGCGACGTTGTGCTCTATCACGTTGTTGGCGATCAGCCCCGAGCCGGAGGAGAAGTAGATCCCGTGGCTGGCGTTGGCCTGCACCGGGTCGGCGAAGTCGCCGTTGTCATGGATGTAGTTGCCGGTGATCCGCACGTCGTTGGCGGTCGAAGCGAAGATCCCCGCGTGCCAGCCGGAGTTGCGGATCTCCGAGTCGGAGATCTCGACCCCGTCGATCGCATCGCCGTAGATCGAGACCTGGACATCCTCGCCATCGGGGTTATCGCTCGTCGGCGGCTTCACCGGGCCGGTCGGCCCGTCGAAGAGCAGGTAGTTGAGTCGCTGGTAGTCGGCGTCGATGCGGGTGCGGCCGAGGATCTGCGGCATCGGCTTGTCGGGATGACCGCGGAAGGTGACCGGTGCTGCCGCGGTGCCAGCGCTCGAGAAAGAGGTTGTCGTCCCCAAGGCGCCGTAGCTGCCGGGCTCGATTACGACGGTGTCGCCGGGCCCGACCGAGGCAACCGCCTTCGCGACGGTACGCCAAGGCGCGGCTTCGGTCCCGGCCGCGGAGTCCGAGCCGCTGGTCGAGACGTAGTGGGCGCCGACCGGGATCGGGCCCAGGTGCGAGCTCGGTGCGTAACCGCTTGCGGGAGGTACTAGAGCCCCGGGCCCTGGACGGGGCTGTGGGTCCTCCACCCTCTCGCACTTGCGCACGACATCAGCCGCGTCGACGATCGCCTTATCGCGGCCCGAACCGCATTGGACCTTGTCAGGCGATCCGTCTCGAGCCCTGATCACGTCGGCGCCTGCGCCGCCGGCGAGCCGGTCGGAGCCGGCGCCACCGGCGAGCCGGTCTTCCCCGGCGCCACCGCGCAGGCAGTCAGCGGCATCCAGGCCCCGCAGGGTGTCCCGTCCGCCCTTGGCGACGATCGTATCTCCGCCACGCGTGCCGGAAAGGACATCTGAGCTGGCGGTACCGCCCATCTTGTTCGCGCAATGAACGCCGCCAGCCGCCGTCGCCGGCACAGCAATCGTCCCAGCCGCAACGGACGTGCCAGCCACAACCGAAGCGATGGCGAGCACCAGCCCACCGAGGCGGCTGCGGTGACGCGGCGACAACATGAAGAACCTGGCTCCTTTCGGCGGCTGAGCCGTCTCGCTGAGCGAGACCTCTGGCTTTGCGTCCCCGCCTCACGGCGGGTATGCCTTTTTCGTGGAGCCCCTTCATGACCTAGGACTCCCCTTCATTACTTGCACTCGGCACCTGACCCGCGGCGGATGAGATCGCTCGACGGGGGTGGACATATGTCCAGGGGTGGACGAATATCCGGTGCGCGGACGATCACAAGGCGAGCGGCAGCGCTCGCCGAGTGAGTTAGACCGCGCGACTCAGGCGAGCGAGCGCGTCGTCGACCTGTTGCGTGCCGATCGTCAACGGTGGCAGGAACCGCAGCATCCCGTCCCCGGGGACGTTGAGGACGAGTCGCTGCTCGCCCAGGGCGCGGGCCGCAACTGCGGAGGCGTCAATTCCGTGCTCGACGCTGGCACCCACCATCAGGCCTCTCCCCCGCACCTCGGCGATGCCGCCGATCTCGGCGAGGCCGGCCATGAAGCGGCTCCCCAGCGAGTCGACGCGGGCAAGCAGCTTTGGGTCCCCGAGCACGTCGAGGGCCGCCAATGCCGCACGGGCGGTTACCGGGCCGCCGGCGAAGGTGGAGCCGTGGTCGCCCTTGACGAGTCCGTCGCCGAGCCCTGGTGAGATCACAACGGCGCCCACCGGCAGACCACCGCCAAGCGCTTTGGCCGCCGTCACCACGTCGGGCTCGACGTCGAGCTGCTGGTAGGCCCAAAGTGAACCGGTCCTCCCCATGCCGGTCTGCA
>JBKJXG010000067.1:0-5758 GCA_046716525.1 Solirubrobacterales bacterium | reverse complement strand
GCGCGCGCCGCGGAGCTGATCGCGGCAGGGGCCGAGCTGATCGATGTTCGGCGGCCGTACGAGTTCGAGGGCGGGCATCTGCCGGGTGCGAGCAATATCGAGATGAACGAGCTGACCGCGGCGGCAGACGAGCTCAGCCGGGAGCGAGCCGTGATCTTCTACTGTCGCAGCGGCAACCGTTCCTCGATGGCGGTCGCCGCTTTTTCCGAGGCCGGCTTCGACGCTCACAACATCGCCGGTGGGATCCAGGCGTGGGTCGCAGAGGACCGTCCGCTCGAGCCCTCCGATGGCACGATCATCGACCCGCTGCCACCCGCCTGAGCCCTGGGATGCAAGCCGGCACTCCACCATCCGACCCGCTGAAGCCACCGCCCGGCGAGACGCCTGACGGCGACAACGCGGACGCCGCCAAGCCAGTCGCCGCTGAAACGCCCAAGCCCTCTGAGACAGGCACGCAGCCTGTGGAGCCGCAGACGGTCGAGCAGCAGATCGAGGGACTTCGGGCCTGGGTGGCCCAGATCGACCGCAAGCTCGGCGTACGCAGCATCGCCGGCACCCTGGCGCTGGTGCTCGCGCTCGCGGCCGGGATCGTCGGCGTCGTTTTGGCGACGAGCGCCAAGGACGAGAGCGCGACGAAGGCCGAGGTGCGAGCGATCAGCGACAAGGTCGCCGCATTTCAGAAGGAGGCCGCCACGGCCGCCGAGGACGACCTCGCCACGCTCAGTGATCGCCTCGACGCCCTCGAAGCGCGGGTGAGCACGATCGCATCCAGCCAGCGCACCTCCGACAGCCAGCTCAACGTCGTCCAAGACGACATCGACGAGCTGCGCGGAGACGTCAACGATGCCCAGTCCACCGCCGCCGACGCCCAGGAAGCCGCCGCCGACGCCGCCGACGCGGCGGCTGCGGCAGGCAACAACAGCAGCAACTAGCCGCGCGCGCATTTGGAACGGCGAGTACTGCGTGTGACTGCAACTTTCCGCGCGTCTCCAGCCCGGACCGCAAGCGAGCGAGATACTGCTCAAGAGATGTCGCAGGAGAACGTAGAACTGGCCCATCGAACCTACGACGCCGTCAACCGCCGCGACCTTGATGCCCTTCTGGCGTTGATGGACGACGACGTCGAGGCGGTTTCCCGCATAGCAGCCATGGAGGGCGGCTTGCACGGCCACGACGGCATGCGTCGCTGGTGGGAAAGCTGGTTCAGCGCCTTCCCGGACTACAAGATCGAGGTTGACGAAGTGCGCGACCGCGGAGACTTCGTGTTCGCGGCCTTCCGTGCTCACGGCCACGGAGCGGGAAGCCAGCTCCCGTTCGAGGACACGGTCTGGCATGCGAGCCGATGGCGGCGCGGGAAATGCGTCTGGTGGCGCGTGTGCCCCACCTGGCCCGAGGCCCTCGACGCCGCTGGACTGCGGGACTAGCGGTTTCGACGAGGTGTCCAAGGCCATCTGTGCGGCCGAGTCTGTCGGCACGTCACTGCACCGATGAATCTGGCGGTCTGCGGAGTCAGGACCTGTAAGTGAAATTCGCTGACGTCACCCGACCTATTGTGGACGAGCCTCGTCGCGAGCTGAGGAAGATGCCCCGGCCAACACCTCGGCTGGTAGTCTGAGCGTCGGAGGGCATTCGCCCCGGGGCTTGGTCTGCTCGCAGTAACACGAGACCAAGCAGCGCCGCCTGACTTCCTTCACCGCCCACCGCACGAGAAGGAGTCATCGCATGCCCGACCTCCCGGTAAAGATCAACGCCGTTCACGGACAGGACGCATACGTAATCCGCGTCCAGGGTGAACTTGATTTAGCAGGCTGCCTCGACCTCAACAGCGCGCTGATGTGTGCCGAGCACAGCAGGGCGAGCCGCATCATCCTCGACCTGGAGGAGATGACATTTATCGACTCGTCTGGGGTTGAGGCCCTGCTCAGGGCCAGTCGTCGATCGGCCTCCAACGGGAACCACCTACAGATAACCCGAGGCAAGGGATACCCGGCCGAGATGTTCCGGCTAACGGCGCTCGACCAGACATTGCCACTCACCGATCCCTCGCTCTGTCCCGCAATCGCGGGTCGAGCGACAGTTCCTGCCGACGCGATCCACCCCGACTGGGCTCCGGGCCTAGGCGTGCTCGTCCCCTTGACAGTGCCCGGAACAGGGCCAACTGTTGGGCGATCTCCGCCCGGCTGAGACTCACCGAGAACGCGAGGGCGAACTCAGTCGAGATTCAGCGCCGTCGCCTGCCCGCTCAGCAGCCTCGTCGACGAGGCTGGTCGGGCTGAGCACGAACACCTCGCAGAGCATGTCTGGGGCCTGTTGGTTCCCACTCATGAACCCGATCACCGAGCGTCCTGTCGCATGCTGAATCACCGCTTCGAAGCGCTGGCGCATCACCTCTTGAAAAGCCATCCGCTGCTCGATCACCGCGTGACTTCGATCGCCGTCGAGCAAGGTCTGCTCGACGCGGGTGAATCCTCCGCGCAGCACACAAACCACGAGGTCATCCTGGTAGTAGGTCTTGGTCTGACTCGGGCCGACGCCGTAGTAGTCCTTGAGCAGCGCGACCATGCCGTCGGAGACCTCGGTCAGGATCTCGCCGTGTGACTTGGTCGAATGGGGAGCGTTCGGTTCCGACATTGGTTGCCGAAAGGCCGACGGACTTTAGCGCGGCGGGGCCTGCGACAGGCGAGCGACTACGCGCCGTTCGGCTGAAGGCGAAACAACTCCACCGAGTAGAGCGGCTCGAGGTTCGTAGAACTGAGGAAGCTCGCCACCCGGCGACCGGTCGCGCGCTCGATGATCGCGGTGAATGTGGGCTCGATCGCAAGTTGAAACGCTGCCCGGGTCTTGAGCACCGTTTCGGCATCGCCGCCGTCGAGCAGAGTCTCCTCGGTGAGCGATAGTTCGAGATCGTCCAAGAGGACCACAACGAGGTCTCCGATGATGTGGACCACGACGTCTTCTGCGCCGGTCCCGAACGAGGTCTTGTGGACCTCGAGCATCTCGGTGGCTATCTGGCGACGCTGGCTCGCCTGGTCTGGAAGCTGGTTCATGAGGTCCCTTCGACGCATCGAATGCGGAGGAAGCTCAGAGCCACGGATCGCAGCGGAGCGCTTCAGACGCTTGGCACCAACGGCGCTCGCGGCACCGATTGGCCCAAACGAGTGTAGAGCGTAGAGCCGAGGACACCTTCCCCTCCACGAACGGCGCCGTTACCCTCGCATCCGTCCGCCCTTGGCCGGGCGGCCTCGCCGCTTCGCGCCGGGAATTCGCTCCCCGTCGGCGAGCTGTGTCTCGAGCTTGTCGAGCGATTGGCGGATTTGCGCCAAGCTGGCGGCGAGGTCGCCGTCGGTCTCGGCGATCTCGTCTTCGAGCTCGCCGGCGTGCTTGGCGCGCTCGAGGTCGTGGACCTCCTCCATCGAGTTGATGATGATCGCGATGAGGATGTTGATGACGAGGAAGGAGGCGATCAGCACGTAGGAGACGAAGTAGATCCACGAGGCCGGGTGGATCGCCTGGCCGGCCTCGAGGAAGGCGGGCCAGCTCTCGAGCGTGAGGATCTGGAACAGGCTCAGCATGGCCTCGCCGAGGTTGCCCCAGTGCTCCGGGTCGCCGTCGTTGAAGAGGATCCAGCCGACCATGCCGTAGACGTACATGAGCAGCAGCGTCAGCAGGCCGAGGCTGGCGATCGGCGGGATCGAGCCGGCCATGGCGCGCAGCAGGATGCGTAGGTCGGGCATGACGCTGACCAGGCGAACCACACGCAGCAGGCGGGCCAGGCGCAAGAGCGTGACGTTCTCGCGGATGCCGGGGGCGAAGGCGAGCCCGATGACGACGAAGTCGAAGACGTTCCAGCCGTCCTTGAAGAAGTCTTGAGGCCGGCTGCCGAACGCCGCGATCCGGATCACGAGCTCGGCGACGAAGATTCCGAGGAAGATGTCATCGAGGGTCGTGATCAGTGAGTCGACGCTCGCGCCGAACTCATACGTGCCGAGGCCGAGCGTGATCGCATTGGCGACGATGACAGCGAAGATGAAGGCTTGAAAGCGCCCGGAGTCGGCGATCTTTCGGCACGTGGTGACCATCTCGCGCGGCATCCTTCCAGCTTCGGCCGTGCCTGACAGTTAGTGTCAAACGCAACGATCACGCTTGCGTGCGTCCGACGACTGGTCTACGTTCGCATCAGGGTCACCTACGCGAGAGAGGTATCAATGCCCGAGGGTTACTGCGTGAAGGAACGCAAGAAGGTCGAGATCCAGGACCCCCAGCAGGTCACGATGAAGAACGGCCGGCCGGCAATTCAGGGCACCTGCCCAGATTGCGGCACCAAGATCTTCAAGATCGGCAAGATGGAGGCCTAGGTTTCGCCGCGGCGGGCCCGCGACCGACCCACCGGCCGCCTGGCCCGCACTAGGGCGGCCGTCCAGCTCCAATTGCGCGCATCGCGCCGACCAGCGGTGGGCGAGTGTGTTTCGATCCGCGCAATCGGTGGAAGAATGCGTGTGCACGCGCATGTCGACTCCGCAACCGCAGAAACCGCTGGAACTGATCCTGGCCCGCAATCTGCTGACCAGCATCTCGACGCCCGCGTTCCTGGTCGACGGCGATGCGACGGTGGTCTTCTACAACGAGGCCGCGGCGGCGCTGCTGGGACGCTCGTTCGAGGACGTCGGACGGATGAGCGCAGAGGAGTGGACACAGGCCTTTGGCCCCTTCGACCGCGAAGGCGAGCCGATCGAGGTCCAGTCGCTGGCGATCACGGACTCGATCCGCGACGGCCGACCCGCCCACGGCACGTTCAGGATTCGCAACGCGGATGGCAATCGCGCGGCGGTTGAGGCCAGCGCCTTTCCTATCGTCACCGCCGGCCACGGCTCCACCGGCGCGATGATCCTCTTCTGGCCCACGCCCGGGGGCAACGGAGCCTCGGCCTGATGCGCGTCAAGGTCTGGGGAGCCCGTGGGTCGGTCCCGTCTCCCGGACCACACATGAACCGTTACGGCGGCAATACGTCGTGCGTGCAGCTGACGCTGGCCAGCGGCGAGGAGCTGATCCTCGACGCAGGCACGGGCATCCGCACGCTCGGTCTCGGGCTGAGCGGGCAGGAGCGCATCCACATCTTGCTCACCCATCTGCACCTCGACCACATACAAGGCCTGATGTTCTTCCCGCCGTGCTTCAGGGCCGAGTCTGAGATCATGATCTGGGGGCCGGCCTCACCTGAGGCGTCGCTGGAGACCCGCGTCGCGCGCTACATCTCCGCCCCGCTTTCACCGGTCGAGGTGCGTGAGCTCCCCTGCTCGGTTGCCTTTAACGACACGCCCGGCACTCAGTGGGAGCTCGGTGGCGCCACGATCCGCGCCGAAGCCGTGACCCACCGCGGGCCAACGCTCGGCTACAGGATCAGCGACGGCGACACCACAATCGCCTACATCCCTGACCACGAGCCGGCTCTGGGCTCATCCCTCGACGAGCTCGAGCCGGAATGGATCTCGGGCTATGACCTCGCGCGCGACGTCGACCTGCTGATTCACGATTGCCAGTACACCGACGACGAATACCCCCATCACGCCGGCTGGGGCCACTCGGGCCTCTCCGACACGCTCACGTTCGGGCGACGGGTGGGCGCCAAGCGCATGCTCCTCTTTCATCACGATCCACTACACGCCGACGAGTTCCTCGACGAGTTTCATGCCTCGGCGCGGCGCCGGTGGCAGGAGCTTGGCGGCGATGCGGTCGAGATCGACATGGGCATGGAGGGCAC
>JBKJXG010000066.1:0-5072 GCA_046716525.1 Solirubrobacterales bacterium | reverse complement strand
GCTGCGAGCAGCACTGGGCGATCTCCTCGGTGACGACTGATCGCGGCTGCTGCTGGCTGGCTCGGCCGCGCCCGCTA
Source organism: Solirubrobacterales bacterium (assembly GCA_046716525.1). Lineage (GTDB taxonomy): Bacteria > Actinomycetota > Thermoleophilia > Solirubrobacterales > 70-9 > WHSW01. Next base: position 4,995 of record JBKJXG010000066.1, on the reverse strand, counting down.
GCCTCGCGCGCTTGCGCGCCTTCTCCTGTCGAAACTGCGGCCAGCTGGTCTTTTTCGAGAACACCGTATGTCTCAACTGCCATGCGGAGCTCGGCTTTTCCTGGTCGAAGCGAGACCTACTCACGCTCAGGTCTTCACCCGGCGGTTTCGAGTCGCTGCCCCTCAGCGCTCCGAACGGCGAAGCCGCGACCTTGCAGCGCTGTGCCAACTCGAGCCTCGCCGCGTGCAATTGGCTCGTCGACACGGAGGGTGAGCTGTGCGCGTCCTGTTCCCTGACTCGCACGCGTCCCAGTGACGACGACGCCACCGGGATCAGCGAGCTCCAAACCGCCGAAGCCGCCAAGCGCCGGCTCCTGTTCGAGCTCGGCGAGCTCGGTCTGCGGATCCCGATGCACGCGACCGCCGACTCCGATGCGCTCGCCTTCGATCTGCTCTCGAGCGAGCATGAGCCGGTGACGACGGGTCACGCGGACGGGCTCATCACCCTCGACCTAGCCGAGGTCGACGACGCACGCCGCGTCGCACGGCGCCAGCAACTGGCTGAGCCCTATCGCACGGTCCTCGGGCACCTGCGCCACGAGGTCGGCCACTATTACTGGCCGCTGTTGGCCGATGACGACGCCAAGCGCAGGGGCAGCCGCGAGCTCTTCGGCGACGAAAGCTCCGACTATCAGGCTGCGATGGATCGCCATTACGCCAAGGGCCCTCCCCCGGATTGGCCCGAGCGCCACGTCAGCGCCTACGCGACGATGCACCCTTCGGAGGATTGGGCGGAAACGTTCGCCCACTACCTTCATATCCGCGACACGCTGCAGACCGCCGACGCGTACCGCGTCAGCGTCGAGGGACCCGAATCCGGCACACCGAGAGTGCCCCACCACGCGTTCAAGCCGCAGCCGGCCGTCGGTGGGCATGAGTTCGAATCCCTGCTCTCCGCCTGGCTTCCCCTGACGTACGCGATGAACGCCCTCGATCGCAGCATGGGACGTACCGACCTCTATCCGTTCGTGCTCCCGGAGGCCGTGATCGAGAAGCTCGGGTTCATCCACGGCCTCGTCGAGGAGCAGCCGGCGCGGTGACTCGTGCCCGTCGGGCGGTCATCTAGGGTGGCGTGATGAGCGAGATCCCCGAGACCCTCGAACGGCTGCTCTCCACCCCGGGCCCCTCCGGCTACGAGGCGGCCGCGACCGCCGTGTGGCGCGAGGCCGCATCGTTCGCCGAGCTTGCCTTCGACGGCATCGGCTCGACGATCGCCACGATCGGCGAAGCCGAGGCCTCGCCGCTGGTCGCTGTCGTCGGTCACATCGACGAGATCGGGCTCGTGATCACACACGTCGACGAGAAGGGGTTCGTCTACTTCGGCGCAATCGGTGGCTGGGACGCACAGATCCTCGTCGGCCAGCGAGTCGAAGTGCAGACCAAGGGCGATCCTGTGCTCGGCGTCGTCGGTCGCAAGGCGATCCACGTCCTCGACTCCGACGCGCGCAAGAAGGCCGTCGAGCTGAAGAATCTCCACATCGACATCGGCGCCGACGATCGCGACCGCGCGCTCGAGCTGGTGCGCATCGGTGACCCGGTCGTGATCGCGGCAGAGCCACGCTCGCTCGATGGCTCCCGCCTGGTCTCGCGCTCGATGGACAATCGCCTTGGCGCCTACGTCGCGCTCGAGTCGCTTCGCCGAGTGCACGAGCGCGGCAACCTCAACGGCCGCATGGCAGGGATAGCCTCCGTCCAGGAGGAGATCGGGCTCCACGGAGCCGGGACCAGCGCCTTTGCGTCGCGGCCGGACCTCGCCGTCGCGATCGATGTCTGCCACGCGACCGACGCCCCAGGAATGAACGAGAAGGAGCTCGGCAGCCACGCGCTTGGCAGCGGACCGTGCATCGGCCGCGGTTCGACGCTCTCGCCGCAGATCTACGAGATGCTGTGCGAGACCGCGGAGCGCCTCGGCATCGAATACACCGTCGAGGGGTCGGGCCGGCGCACCGGCACCGACGCCGACGCGATCCAGGTCTCGCGCTCGGGCATCCCGACCGGCCTCGTCAGCGTCCCGCTTCGCTACATGCACTCCCCGGTCGAGATGGTCGACCTCGGCGATCTCGAGCAGGTGATCGAGCTCGTCGCCGGCTTCGCCGAATCGCTCGAGCCCGGCCTCGACCTCAGCCGCTGATCAGACGCCACCCTCAGAGCTTGTCGGCGTGAAGCGTGTACTCGGCGACGATCTCGCCGTGGTCGAGGACGTGACCCTCGATCGCCGCGTTGACGTCGTCCAGCTTGAAAGCGCCTGACAGCCCGAGGCTTGGTGTGTCGAGCGCGTAGACGCGGAAGTGGTAGTGGTGAAGGCGCTCGTCGTTGAACGGCGGGAAGGGGCCGTCGTAATGGCCGTAGGTGCCGTCCATGTCCTCGTCGCCTTCGAGGAAGTCGGTGAACGTGTTGGCGCCGCTGACGCCGCCGAACGAGGTCTCCCCCACCGGCTTGCCGCCGATCACGATCTCCTCCGAGCCCGCACCTTCGGCGACCTCGGTCACGTCGGCTGGGACGTCGACGACGAGCCAGTGCGCGAAGTCGACCCGGTCTGCGTCCTCAGGGATCGTCTTGTCCTCCTGGTTGACGTCGGAGGCATCGGCGGGCACGTCGGGATCGAAGACGACGATCGCAAAGGACTCGGTGCCGTCGGGATGGCCCGACCAGCTCAGATGTGGGCTGCGGTTGCCGCCCTCGGGGGCCGCTTGGCCGTTGCCGTCGGGAACGCCGAACGCATGCGCGTCCGGCACGCGCTCACCTAGGATGATGCTGTCGCTCGAAACCGTTAGGGCCACTGTCTTGTCTCCTCGTCCTGAATCGGGTGCTTGGGCTTTGGGGCGAGCAGCTTAGGTACCCGCGATGGGCTCCTTGATGCATGCCCGTTAGACGACCGTGAGCTCCTTCGGCAGCGAGCTCAGATTGCGATGGCCGTCGGCGGTGACGAGGACGAGATCCTCGATCCGTACGCCGAATCGCCCCGGCACGTAGACACCCGGCTCCACCGTGACGACGTCGCCGGCGACAAGCTCGTCGTCGGAGCGCTGGCCCAGGCGTGGCGCCTCGTGCACCTCGAGGCCGACGCCGTGGCCGAGTCCGTGGCCGAACTCGTCGCCGTGGCCGCCTTCGCGAATGATCGCGCGCGCTACCTCGTCGGCCTCGGCGCCGCCGACCCCGGGCCGGATCGCCTCCAGCGCTTCTGCCTGAGCGCGCCGGACGAGCTCATAGACTTCGCGAGCCTCGTCGCCGGGCTCACCGGCGGCATAGGTGCGCGTGCAGTCCGAGCAGTAGCCGCCGAGCTGGGTTCCCATGTCCCACACGACGAGCTCGCCGGCGACGATCAGATGCTCCGAGGGCTCCGCGTGAGGCTGGGCGCCGTTGGCACCGGCCGCGACGATCGCGGGAAAGGAGGGCTCGCCACCGAGCTCGCGGATGTGGGCGTGGGCGGCGCGGGCGACATCCCGCTCGCTGCGGCCGACCAGCCCCTCAGCGAGGACCGCCTCGTAGGCCTGGTCGGTCAAGCGCGCCGCCTCGGCGATCGCTTCGGTCTCGGCGTCGTCCTTGGTTCGGCGAAGTCGCTCGACGAGACCACTCGTCGCCACCAACTCGACCTCGCTCGCCACCGCGGCGGTCAGCTTCTCGAGGTTGGCGACACTGGTGAGCGCGTCGTCGAAGCCGACGCGGCCGCGCAGGTGCGATCCCAGCTCGGGCATCAGCCGCGACTTCGCGATCACGAGATCGAACGACGAGTCGATCTCGCGCCGCGCTCGCTCGACGTAGCGGAAGTCCGTGATCAACAACCGCGTCTGTGGCCCGATGACCGCGATCGCGCTGGTTCCGGTGAAGCCCGTGAGCCAGCGCGAGTTCGAGCTCCCATCGGGCCCCGAGTCCCCGGGGCGAACGAGGTCGCCGACGATGAGCTGATCGAGGCCTTCGCCCTCCACCAGCTCGGCAAGGCGTTCGGCGCGCGGCGCGCTCACCTAGGCCTCCAGTTCCTGCTTGAGCATCTCGAGGGCGTCGCGATAGCCGTCGGCGCCCTTGCCGACCACCCGCCCGACGACGAGTCCTTCGAGGACCGAGATGTGGCGCCATTCCTCGCGGTTGTCGACGTCGGAGAGGTGCACTTCGACGGCGGGCATCGCCGCGATCTCGAGCGCGTCGCGAATCGCGTAGCTGTAATGGGTCCAGGCGCCAGGATTGAGGATCACAGCGTCGGCGAGCTCGTGCATCCGGTGCAGGTACTCGACGAACTCGCCCTCGTTGTTGGTGTCGAAGAGGCGCACTTGGAGACCGAGGTCGCCGGCGAAAGTCCTGATCTGCCGCTCGAGCTGATCCAGCGTGAGGTCGCCATAGTGCTTGGAGTCGCGGCGGCCGAGCATGTTGAGGTTGACCCCATGCAGAACCGCGACGCGGTTGCTCGCCGTGCGGGCGACGCTGCGCTCGCCGACCTCACCGCTCTCCATAAAGCTCCTCCACCGCCGCGCGAACCCTATCCGGCTCCACCGCCCTCGCGGTCACCACGTTCCCGGGCGCGTCCACGAGGACGAAACCGACCCCTTGTACGGTCCGCTTCTTGTCGCGCGCGATCCCGCTCAGCACCGCGTCGAGATCGAGCGATTCGTCGATCCTCACCGGCAGTCCGTGCCGGCCGAGCAGCTCAGCGACTTCGTCGCGCAGCTGCGATGCGCCGGACAGGCGAAGCGTTGCGAGCAGGCCAAGGCCCACCGCTTCGCCGTGGCGGTAACGCTGATAGCCGCTCGCCGTCTCGATCGCGTGGCCCACCGTGTGGCCGAGGTTGAGCACCGCTCGCCTTCCCGCGTCGCGCTCGTCGGCGGCGACGATCTCGAGCTTGGTCCGGGCGCAGGCGAAGATGACGTCGTCGAGGCCGCGTGGGTCGATCGCCTCGATCGCGCGCACGCGCTCCCACAGCGCGCCGCCGGCGATCAGCGCGGTCTTGATCACCTCGACGAAGCC
>JBKJXG010000065.1:0-15172 GCA_046716525.1 Solirubrobacterales bacterium | reverse complement strand
ATCAGGATCCTCGCCGACGCCGTGACGCGGTAGCGGACCTTCGGCGAGTCCGCGGTGATCGCCGTCTCGACCGCCTTCGCGACGGTTTCCGGCCCGCCGCCGAACCTCGCCAACGGTCCCTTCTCATACGCCGACTTGGTCGCCTTGCCGACGGCGGCGTTGAAGTCGCGGTAAGGACCGGCCTGCTCGTCGAGCTCGGTCGCCGCGGTCGCCGCGAACTCGGTTCGGATCAGCCCCGGCTGGATGATCACGACGTCGACGCCGAAGCCCTTGACCTCGAACCGCATCGCATCGGAGATCGCCTCGACCGCGTACTTGGTCGAGTGGTAGATGCCCCCACCGGGAAAGACGAAGTTGGCGCCCATCGAGCTGATGTTGACGATGCGCCCGAACCCCGCCGCGCGCATGCTCGGCAGGACCAGCTGCGACATCCGCAGAAGGCCGAAGACGTTGGTTTCGAACTGGCGTCGCACGTCGTCCATCGAAAGCGTCTCCAGCGCTCCCGACTGGCTGTAGCCGGCGTTGTTGACCAGCGCCCCGATAGCCTCCTGCTCGGCCACCACCCGCTCCACAGCAGCGCTCATCGAGGCCTCATCGGTGACGTCGAGCGCAAGCGTGTGGGCGCCCCGCGAGGCGAGGTCGGCAAGCACTTCGGGGCGGCGGGCCGTCGCATAGACGGTGTGTCCGGCGTCGAGCAGGCGTTCCGCCGTTGCGCGGCCGATACCCGTCGAGCAGCCGGTGATGAGGACGGTGGTGGCTCGGTCGGTCATTTGTCTCCCTTGTCGTAAAGCTTTCGTCCTACGTTAGAACGCGTCCTTCGCCGCGGCGAGCTCGTCTTCTCGTTGCCCGCGTTCGCGCTCGGCGGTATCAAGCTTGGCGCCGGCCTGATCGAGGGTCGCTCGAGCGCGATCGAGCCTCGTCTGCGCCGCGGCGACACGCTTCGAGGCGGCGTCGAGCTTCGCCTGGGCGTTCTTGACCGCCCGCGCGGCCGCCTGGCGTCGCTTCTTCTCCGCGGCGCCTGTCGACCGCCGCTTGGCCTCCGAGCCGGCCTTCGGATCCGGACGGCGCTTGGCATCCGGCTTGGAGTCCGAGCGGCGCCTCGGTGTAGGCATCGCCGAGGCGACGCCAAAGCCCACCGCCTCGCGGTCATTTGTGACGCGCCCCTGAGCGAGCTCGCCGCCGACCCCGTCATTTCCCGCGACGGCCCGCAAGGTCTTGCGCACCCGGTCGAGCGTCGTCGCGCTTGCACGCCCGGCGGCTTCGAGCGCAGCGCCGGCAGCGTCGGTGATCGCCTCGACCGCGCCTTGCTCTTCGGCCATCGCAGCTCGCAATCCCGCACGGTCCGAGCCGCGCAGGACCGCATCCTGGGCCGCCTCGAGCTGCTCGCCGGCGTCGATCAGCCGCTTCGCCGCCTTTGGATTGTCTCGAACGGCTTGGTTCACCGCCCAAGCTGACAGGCTCGGTTTCTTCAGGCGAGCCACCGCGGCTGCCTGCTTGCGTTCGCCGCTTTCGCGCAGGCGCTTGACGATCTCATCGCGGTACGGAGTGAACTCGTCAAGCGCCCGCCCGTACAGCTCGCCGAGCTCGGCCTCCAGATCGACTCCAGGCTGCCTCCGCCCCTTTGTCTTCTTGCTCGCTGGGCTCATCGCCGTCAGATCTAACCGGAAGGGGAGCGCAGGCCTGGGTCTCGGGCGGGAGGTGCGCCTTTGCTATCAACGGTCGATGCGCGCCGGACGCATCAGCTTCGCAGAGGTCAGCTACGACGCCGCCAGCGACGTGCTCTACGCCCGCATCTCCGCGGGCAAGCCATTGCGTCGCGAGAAGACGGAAGACGGCGACGTCTGGAGCTTCGGCGAAGACGACCATCCGACTGGGGTGATCGTGATGGAACCGCAGGCGCGCTTGGATCGAGACGGCGCCGTCTATCTCATCGTGCCCGCGGGAGATCGCTTTCGCCTCCAGGGGATCGAAGCGGCGATGCGCAGCGTGGTCTGACGCTGCGGCGGTAGCTTGCTGGCATGGGGCTCCTGCCGAAGCCGCTCTCCCGGGTCGGTTCGCAGCTCGCCGCTGCCGCGCAGAACGCGGTCGAGGTCGCGCGCTTCGGCGGCCTCGACACGGGCGAGCAGGCCACCCCCTACGACGTCGTCACCCAAGAGCGCGTCTACCGCTTGCGCAGATACCGCTCCACCGCCCAGGGCGCCGACACCGTTGCCGCGCCGGTCCTCCTCGTGCCGCCGCTGATGCTGGCCGCCGATGTCTACGACGTCTCTCCGTCCTCGAGCGCCGTCTCGGTGCTCGCTGATCGTGGCATCGATCCCTGGGTTGTCGACTTCGGCGCGCCCGAGCGCGAGGAGGGTGGGCTCGAGCGCACGCTGACCGATCATGTGGTCGCCGTCTCGGACGCCGTCGCGCGCGTCCGCCAGGCGACGGGCCGCGATGTCCACCTCGCCGGCTACTCGCAGGGAGGGATGTTCTGTTACCAGGCCGCCGCGCTTCGCCGCGGTGAGGGGATCGACAGCGTGATCACCTTCGGCAGCCCCGTCGCCACCCATGGCGCACTGCCGCTGGGCATCCCCGAGGAGGTGGCAGAGGCCGCCGCCGGCCTGCTGGCGGGCGTCTTCGAGCGCACCGCCGTGCCCGCCTGGCTCAGCCGTACCGGGTTTCGCCTGCTCGATCCAGTCAAGTCGCTGCGCCAGCGCGCCGACTTCATGCGCCAGCTCCACGACCGCGAGGCGCTGCTGCCGCGCGAGCGACAGCGACGTTTCCTCATGGACGACGGCTGGGTCGCATGGCCAGGCCCGGCGCTGGCCGACTTCATGCGCCAGTTCATCGCCCACAACCGGATGCTCCAGGGCGGCTTCGTGATCGACGACCGTCTCGTCACCTTGGCCGACATCGATCGTCCCGTGCTCACGGTGGTCGGTGAGGTCGACGAGATCGCGCCGGCCGCAGGAGTGCGGGCGATCACCCGCGCCGCGCCTCGAGCCGAGGTCTACGAGCTCGCTCTTCGAGCCGGCCACTTCGGCCTCGTTGTCGGCACGGCGGCCTCGCAGACGACCTGGCCGGGTATCGCCGCCTGGGCCCACTGGCGCTCTGGCGAAGGCGAGTTGCCGGCCGAGATCAGCAGGGTGGACCCGAACGAGCCCGTGCCCGAAAGCGCCGGCGTCGCCACGCGCCTCGGTTTCGGCCTCGAGCTCGCGGCCGGCGCCGGCGCCGGGCTCGCGCGCTCGCTCGGCAGCGCCGTCTCGCGAACCGCCGGCAGTGTTCGCGTCGTCGCCGAGGAGGTCACTTGACAGCTCCCGCGTCTCGCTCGCCTTGGTCGCCTGAAGCCGTCGACGCGCGTTTCGATCGGCCTGCTGCTCGACGAGCAGGCCGCCGATGGCGCCGATGACGTCTTCTTCTTGTTCGAGGACCGTGCCTACAGTCATGGACAGGCCAAGTCGCGCGTCGATGCGGTCGTCCGCGGTCTGCTTTCGCTTGGTGTCCGCCAGGGCGAGCATGTCGGCGTCCTCATGGGGACACGGCCGAGCGGGTTGTCGGTGCTCGCGGCGCTGAGCCGTCTCGGCGCGGTCGCGGTGCTGATGCGCCCAGACGGCCCGATCGCGCGCGAGGCCGAGCTCGGTGACGTGCAGCGGGTGGTCGCCGACCCTGAGCTTGCCGCCCGCGCACGCGAGGCCGGGGTGGGGGAGGTGATGGTGCTCGGCGGTGGGGGCGAGGAGCGCGACCTCGGCGTTGCGGGCGTCGTCGACATGGAGCGCATCGATCCCGACGAGGTCGATGTACCGGCCTGGTATCGCCCCAACCCCGGCCGCGCCAGCGACCTCGCCTTCATCCTGTTCACGGGCGAGGGCGAGCGCACCCGCGCCAACCGCATCACCAACGGTCGCTGGGCGCTGTCGGCCTTCGCCACGGCCTCGGCCGCCGCGCTGTCTTCGGCAGACACCGTCTACGCCGTGACGCCGATCTATCACCCCTCGGGCCTGCTGATGAGCATCGGGGGAGCCGTCGCGGGCGGGGCCCGGCTCGCGATCGCGCGCCGCTTCGATCCCGAGACGTTTTGGGAGGAGATCCGCCGCTACGGCGTCACCGTCGCCTCCTATACCTGGACGATGCTGCGAGAGATCGCCGCCGCGCCGCCCGACCCGGCTGAGCTTCACCATCCGGTGCGCCTGTTCATCGGCGCCGGCATGCCCCGCGGCCTCTGGCGCCGGGTCACCGACCGCTTCTCTCCGGCGACGGTGCTCGAGTTCTATGCCTCGACCGAGGGCGAGGCGATTCTCGTCAACATCCGGGGCGACAAGCCCGGGTGCAAGGGTAGGCCGCTGCCCGGCAGCGCCGAGTGTCGCCTCGCGTCCTATGACATCTCCGAGCATCGGCTGCGCGAGGGCGCGACAGGCTTTGCCGTGCCGTGCCGGCCAGGAGAGGTCGGGATGCTGCTGACGCGCCAGCGCGGCGTCGTCTCGACCAGCGACAGCCCCCTGCGTGGCCTGTTCGAGGCCGACGACGCGTGGCTTTCGACGGGGGATCTCTTTCGCATCGACGAGGACGGCGACTACTGGCTGATCGATCACCTGCAGGCGCTGATCCCGACGCGCCACGGCCTCGTCGGCTCATCGCCGATCGTCGACGCGCTCGGTGACGTCGACGCGATCGACCTCGCCGTCGTCTACGGCGTCTCCGAGGGCAGCGAGGAGATCTCCATCGCCGTCGCCGCGGTCACCGTGCGCGACGGCTTCGAGCTGACGCCCGGAGCGGTTGCCGGCGCTTTCGATGTCCTCGATGCAGCCGAGCGCCCCGACATCGTCCATGTCGTCGACGAGATCCCGGTCACGACCTGGTACCGCCCGATCGCGGCCAAGCTCGAGCAAGCCGGGATGCCGAAGCCGGGCCCGACGACGTGGCGCCGCGACGGCGACGACTACGTCGCGCTCGAAGCGGAGCCGAAGCCGGCCGCCGTCGCGTAGGGCTCAGCTATCCGCTTGTGGCTTTGAAGGACTGACGGCCGCTGTCGCAGTCGCGGACGCCGCCGGTATCGGTTTCGATCATGCCGAAGAAGCGGAATGTGCCTCTGATGGTGTCGCCCTTCGCCTTCGCGCGGGTCTTGAACGTCGTCTCGCCGTTTTCGTCGGCGACCTTGAAGGCGCCGGTGCTGCGCACCGGGATCTCGCCACCGAGGGTCGCGGAACCCTCGGCCGCGCCGGGAGCGCCCTCGCAGTCGAGATCGAACCCCTTCGCCTTGATCTCGGTGACCGTTGGCTTGCCCTTGTGAAGAGCAACCCGGATGGTCATCTTCGACGCGTCCTGGCCATCGATCGCGCCGACGTATTTCCCGGGGTTGGTTTGGCCCGATGCCAGCGCCGTGAGGCAGAACATTCCGGCGAGGCCGCCGAGGACGAGAACTCTCTTCATCTTTGGATGATCTCCCTATGCATGAGTGGGTGTGCCCCCTTTGACGAGGCCAGCCTATCCCGTGACGCCCTATCTGGCGCCCTTGAGGCAGATCAGGTGGGAGGTGATCGTAAAGCTCGTCGCGCCACCGGAGTCGATCGCTTCGTCGTCGTAGCCGAGCAGCACGTGGTACTCGCGTGCGTTCGGGGTGTAGCTGCCCTGTTGGAAGACGTTGGTGTTACTGGGGACGACGCCGCCGCCGATCACCCTCGAGGTGCCCGGGCACGAGAACAGCCGGATGTCGACGTAGGGGCCCGTGGCAGAAGTATCGACGGTGCTCGCGGCGCCTGTCAGATACAGAACCTGTGGCTTCTTCGCCTTCGCGCGCCGCGCTGAGACCGGCGCCGACGCGGCGTCCACCTTCACGTCGACCTTGGCGTAACTCGGGCGCGGGCTCGAGCCGCTGCCGATCACCGCGCTCGCGGTCACGGCGCCGGCGCCGATCGCGGCCAAGACGACGACGCCCGCGAGCAATTTGCTGCTTCTCATTTCCTCTACCTCCAAGTCGGTTGCGCGGTCCGTTGCCGCCTTTGCCAAGTCTAGATGCAGACAGGAACACGGACCGTGGCGAAACCATTCGCTCGAGGAGCGGCCGGCGACTCACGGATAGGCTCGCCGGGCCGTTACACCTTCGACCCATTGAGTCAGTCCGAAAACACCAGAACCCCGGTTGCCCGGCCGCCGTTTCAGCGGTTTCTCGACGAACACGGCGAACCGGTCCTGTCGTTCTTGCGGACGATGGTCGGACACCATGACGCCGAAGACTGCTTTCAGGAGACCTTTATCGCCGCGATGCGAGCCTACGAGAAGATGGACGGACGTCACCCGCGAGCCTGGGTGATGACGATCGCTCGGCGCAAGGCGATCGACCACCATCGAGCTCGCGCCCGCCGGCCCGAGCCTCGCGACGAGCTGCCCGAGGTGCCGACCTTCGACCAGCCCGCCGACCGCGAGGTGTGGCGCGCCGTGGCCCAGCTCTCCGAGGCACAGCGAGTCGCGATAGCGCTGCGGTACGGCGCGGATCTGGCCTACGCCGAAATCGGCAAGGCGCTTCAGTGCAGCGAAACGGCCGCGCGGCGAAGAGTCGCCGACGGCATCAAGGCCCTACGTGGGATCGTCGACGAGCAGGAGGTGCTCGCATGAGCGCAGCGCAAGCAAGTGAGATTCGCCGGATTCTCGGACGTGACCTCGCCGCCGATGCCGAGCGAGCGGCCTCGACCTTTTCGAAGCGCGCCGAGCGCGAAGGCCTCGTCGAAGTCGCATTCGCACGCTACGAGTCGCCGTTGGGCGACGGACTCGTCGCCGCAACCGATCGTGGCCTCGTTTCGGTCGCTCTTCCCGGCCACGACGAGGCCGAGTTCCTCGAGGGGATCGCCGCTGGCCTGTCGCCGCGGATGCTCGAGCTTCCGGCCCGGCTCGACCGAGTGCGGCGCGAGCTCGGCGAGTACTTCGAAGGCCGCCGCGATACGTTCGAGCTCGAGCTCGACTGGCGGCTGGTGCGGCCTGGGTTCATGAGTCGCGTCCTGCGCGCCACCGCTCGCTTGCCCTACGGCGTCACCGCCAGCTACGGCGACGTCGCGCGCGATGCGGGCAGCCCGCGGGCCTATCGCGCAGCCGGGACAGCGCTCGGCGAGAACCCGATCCCGATAGTGGTTCCCTGCCATCGCGTTCTGCGCGCCGGCGGGGTCCTCGGCAACTACGGAGGCGGGCCGCAGATGAAACGGTGGCTGCTCGAGCTCGAGGGCGCGATCGGCGGGGGTTGAAGGCTTGTGGCCCGGCCTTGACTGCCAAGTTGACAGCCAGCTATGCTGTCAACTATGCAAACTGATCCAAACAGCCCCTTCGCCGGACTGACCAAGCGCCAGCAGGAGGTGCTCGACCGCCTCGAGCAGGGGCGGGCCGTAAAAGAGATCGCCAGCGACATCGGGGTCAGCCGAAACGCGGTCTACCAGCACATCGAGCGCCTTCGCCGCCAGGGGGCGCTGGCTGAGACGTACACGCCGAGCGGCCAGCCCCCGCGCCGCCTCGACCTCGGCAATGCGACCCTCCCGGCCGCTGCAGCTGCACCGCGCGACAGTGGGCTCTTGAACTTGAGGAACCTTGCCGGGGATGAGGGTGATCTCGAAGGATCGACGTACGCGGAGCTGATCGAGCGCGCAATCGCCGATGGCGACGCGGTTGCGCTCGCCTACGAGCTCGGCCGCCTCGATGCACAGGGCAGCGGTGGGCTCCCGCGCGATCTGGTCGAGTCGGCGTTGCGGCGCCTCTCGGTATTGCCGTCCGACGGTCGCAACCCCAACCCGTGATACTCAAAACCGCCGCCAACTAAAGAATTCGAAGGAGAGGTCTTAGGGCAATGACCATCGTCTTGATCATCGTGGGCGTCGTACTGCTCCTCGGGCTGATCTTCATCCTGATCCGCAACTCGATCATCGGATCGCGCAACCGTGTCGACGAGGCGTGGTCGGGGATCGACGTTCAGCTCAAGCGCCGCCACGATCTCGTCCCGAATCTGGTCGAGGCCGTCAAGGGCTACGCGACACACGAGCGCGCCACGTTCGAGAACGTCACCCAAGCGCGCGCCGCCGCGATGCAGGCGTCCGGACCTGCGCAGGCCAGCGCCGCGGAGGGCATGCTGAGCCAGGCGCTCGGCGGGCTGCGCGTGGTGGCTGAGGCCTATCCGGAGCTCCGCGCAACGGAGAACTTTCAGGACTTGACCCGCAACCTGAACGAGCTCGAAGACGAAATTCAGGCCTCGCGGCGGATCTACAACTCCAATGTTCAGGCGTACAACACGAAGATCCAGATCTTCCCGAACTCGGTCGTTGCCGGCTCTGGCGGCTTCACGGCCCGTGAGTTCTTCGAAATCGAGATCGCCGGCGAGCGCGAGGCCCCCGCAGTCTCGTTCAGCGATCCGCCCGCCGCTACGCCACCGGCTGCCCCGGCGTCGAGCGCGCCGCCGGCTGCGCCACCCGCCGCGCCGCCTGCACCCCCCACACCGCCTGCCGCAGGCTGACGAACAAACCGTTGCGTTCTCCGTCGGTGCCGTTGCGGTGCCGCCGGAGTTCGCGCGCGAAGGCATAGGATCGCGAAGACAGTGGCGGATCAGCAACCAGACCTCGCGACCGCAGCCCCCGCGTTCATCGAGCAATCCGACTTGCTCGGCCGCGCGCTCGCCGTCGCGGCTGCGGCTCATCGCGACCAGACTCGATACGACGGCTCCCCGTATCTCTCCCATCCGCTGCGCGTATGCGAGCTGCTCGCCCAGTCTGAAGCGGGCGAGACGACGCTTGCCGCAGCGCTGCTGCACGATGGCGTCGAGGACTCCGAGCTTTCAATCGGCGCTGTCGTCGAGGCCTTTGGGGTCGAAATCGGGGAGCTTGTCGCAGCGTTGACGGAGGACGATTCGATCGACGACTGGGTCGAGCGAAAAGAGCAGCTTCGCGGTCAGGTGGCCGAGGCAGGCGACGTTGCGGCGGCGATCTTCGCCGCCGACAAGCTCGCCAACCTGCAGGAGATGCGCACGCTGTATTCGGTGCGGGGGGAGGATGCGATCGATCTTCACAAGGCCCCCAGTCTCGACCTGCGCGTACGGGCATGGAGCGACGACCTGGCGATGATCGAGAAGGTGGCGCCGTCGCTGGCTTTCATCGCACCACTTCGAGCAGAGCTCGATCGTTTCGAAGCCGAACGCAGCACCGAAACCGCAGCCGCGTCGCGGGCGTAACCTGGCACGGGCAGGAGGCGAAGGCGAAGGGCTGAACAGCAGTCCGGATGATCGTCGATTGCGCCCACTACCGCGGAGGCGAGCGCCAGCAGCGCGATCCGCTCGAGATCGAGACAGCTGCCGAGATTGCAGCCGGCGCGACGCACGGCGAGTTCGTCTGGCTCGGGCTGCGCGATCCGACTGAAGACGAGCTCAACCGCGCCCAGGCAGCATTCGACCTCAACCCGCTCGCGGTGGAGGACGCACGCCACGCCCATCAGCGCCCGAAGATGGAGGACTACGACGGCTCCGTGTTCATCGTCCTGCGCCCGGCGCGTTACGTCGATGAAGACGAGTCGGTCGAGTTCGGCGAGATTCACCTCTTTCTCGCTCGCCACTACGTGATCGCGGTTCGTCGCGGCGAAGCGAGTGACCTCAAGGGGGCGAGGCAGCGCGTCGAGCAGTCCGATCTGCTCGAGCACGGCGTCGGTGCAGTCATGTGGGCTGTGCTCGACAAGGTCGTCGACGACTATCTGCCGGTCGTCGAGGGGATCGAGAACGACATTCAGGAGGTCGAGCAGGACATCTTCGCTCGTGGAACCGACTCCACGCAGCGCATCTACTTCCTCAAGCGCGAGGTGATCGAGTTTCATCGCGCGGTGTCGCCGTTGCTGCCCAACCTCGAAGCGCTGGAGCGCGGCGCCTATCCGCAGATAGGCGATGAGCTGCCGCGCTACTTTCGCGACGTCGCAGACCACGCCCGGCGCATAGACGAGCAGGTCACCTCACAACGAGAGCTGCTGACTTCGATCCTCGAAGCCAACCTGGCTCTGCTGTCGGTGAAGCAGAACGAGGTCGTGCGTTCGATCTCGGCCTGGGCGGCGATCATCGCGGTGCCGACGTTCCTTGCCTCGATCTGGGGGATGAACTTCGAGTACATGCCTGAGCTCGACGAGCGCTGGGGTTATCCGCTCGCACTCGCGATCATGGTCGTGGCCGCGGCAGCGCTCTACCGCCTGTTCCGGCGTATTCAGTGGCTCTAGCCGCTGCTCGCCCTTCTCTAAGCTGCGCCCGATGGCGGCCACTGCGATCGATGTCGCCGCGCCGCTGCTGCTGGTCGCGGTCGCGGTCGGATACGCACGGCGTGCCCTAACCCTCGCCGCTCGTGGCAAGCCGGTCGGGATCTGGCGCCAGATCTCATTCGCCGCCGGCCTGCTGATCCTGCTCGGCGCCGACTTGCCGCCTTTGTCGACGATCGCCGAGGAGATCGTCGTCGGCCACATGGTCCAGCACCTGCTGATCGGCGATCTCGCCGGGCTCTTCATCGCCCTCGGCCTGACGGGGCCGATCATGCAGCCAGTGCTCGCGGTCAGAGGTCTGGCCTGGGTTCGCTCCCTTGGTAATCCTCTCGTCGCGCTGCCGCTCTGGTGTCTCAACCTATATCTCTGGCACCTCGCGGCCCTCTACGAGGGCGTGATCACGAGCCCTGTCCTGCACTTCGCCCAGCACGCCTGCTTTTTCACCTTCGGCCTGGCGATGTGGCTGCCGCTGGTCGGACCGCTGCCAAAGCCCGCCTGGTTCGGTGACGTCGCCAAGCTCGGCTACGTGATCGTCGTTCGCCTGCTCGAAGCGGTGCTCGCGAACATCCTCATTTGGTCGGGAAGTCCGCTCTACGACGCGTACGCACCCGGCGAGGCGAAATGGGAGATCGCGCCGCTGACCGACCAGGGCGCAGCCGGCAACGTGATGATGCTGTGGACCGGCACGGTCACGCTGGGGCTGTTCACCTGGCTCTTCTTTCGCGCCGCCCGACGCAGCGCCGAGAAGCAGGAGTTGCTCGATCTCGCCGACCGCCACGGCTTCGAGCTGGACCCGGCGCGGGCAGCACGGGCGGTCGAGGCCGACCAGGGCGAGCGCCTGCGCGAGCGCATCCTTGCCGACCGGGCGTCGCGTGGAGGAGCGGCTTGAGCGGCCTTCGGGGAAATCGCTACCTCTATGTGTTGGTCTTGGTGGTCGGCACCGGCAGCCTCGGCGCCGAGATCGCCGCGGCGCGGCTGATGGCGCCGTTCTTCGGCGACTCGACGATCATCTGGGCGAACACGATCGGCGTCACCTTGGTCGCCCTGTCGATCGGCTACTGGCTCGGCGGCAAGTGGTCGGAACGCCGGCCGGACTTGCGTTCCCTGTGCAAGGTCGTGCTGCTCGGCGCCGTGCTCCTGGCGGTGATCCCGTTCCTCGCCAAGCCCTTCTTCGATGTCGCCGTCGGCGCGCTGGACGAGATCGAGGCCGGCGCCTTCGTCGGCTCGCTGGCGGGAATCCTGATCTTGGTCGCAATCCCGGTGATGCTGCTCGGCACGTGCTCGCCGTGGGCGATCCGCCTCGCGGTCGACGATGTCGAGCACGCGGGCCAGGTAGCGGGACGACTGTATGCCGTCTCGACGATCGGCTCGCTTCTCGGCACCATGTTCTCGGCCTTGGTGCTGATCCCCTTCGTCGGCACCCAGCGCACCTTTCTCGCCTTCGCGGCGGTGATCGCACTGGTCGCCGCCGCCGGACTCGGCTGGCGCTTCGTTGCGGTGCCGGTGGCCGTCGCGCTGGCAATGGCGATCCCCGTCGGCACGGTCAAGGCCACCGACAACGGCACGGTCATCTATGAGAGCGACTCCGAGCATCAGTACATCCGCGTCATCGACGAAGACGACGGCGACCGCGCACTGGAGCTCAACGAGGGCCAGGCGACGCACTCGCTGCTACGCCCCGGGAGCTATCTCACCGACAACGTCTGGGACGGCTACCTCGTGTTGCCGTTTGCGGCGCTCTCCCAGCCGCCTGAGAAGATCGCGATCCTTGGCAACGCCGCGGGAACGACCGCCCGCGCCTACGGGCATTACTTCCCCGAGACGCTTGTCGACGGCGTTGAGATCGACCCTGAGCTCGAGGAGGTAGGGCGCGAGTACTTCGACATGGGCTCGAACGAGAACCTGACCGTCCATAACGAGGATGCGCGCCCTTGGCTGCGGGCCTCGGACGGCGGCTTCGACGTCATCCTCGTCGATGCCTATCGCCAGCCCTACATCCCCTTCTATCTGGCGACGACGGAGTTCTTCGAGCTCGCGCGCGATCGCCTCGCCCCGGGCGGTCTCGTGATTGTCAACGCCGGCCATCCGGAGGGCAACGACGAGCTCGAGAAAGTGCTCGCCGCGACCATGGGCGAAAGCTTCCCGACCGTGCTTCGTGACCCGATCGAGGAGACCAACACGCTGCTGATCGGCACCGAGGCGCCGGCCTCAGCCGCGGGCATCGAGCGAGCTGCCGAGGGCCTTCCTCCCGAGCTTGGGGCGCTGGCGCGAAACCAAGCGCTGCTGTTGGGCCCAGCCCTCGAGGGCGGCGACGTCTACACCGACGACAAGGCTCCGGTCGAGTGGCTGATCGACAAGTCGATCCTCGACTACGCCGGCGACCAATAGCCGACGGTTGACGGCCCGACCACACCGTGAGTGTGGGCCAAGTCAGCACTCGCGGGTCACCAGCTGCTTAGACGCCGGCAGCTTCACGTGCTGTCTGCCAGCCAACCTACGTCGCCAAGCGTGAAGCACGCCCGTCCGAGACGGTGACCGATTGTCCCGCTATGACCGCTGCCCGAGGCTCAGCGGCGCCGCAGCCGCAGCGAGCGCTTGGCGAGCGTGCCACCGGCCTTGTCTCGGTTGCGGGTCTTGATCGTGACCTGAGCGCTGCCGCGGCGCTCGAGCTTTCGCAGCAGGGCGGGGCGGAGGGTGAAGCTCACCGTTCGCGCTTTGCCCGCTCGGATTCGGTAGGTGATCTTGCGTTTCGCACCTGAGAGACGCGCCCTGCCCTTGCAGCGCGGCGCCAGGCCGGAGGGCCATGCTCGGGGGCAGCGCAGCCGCGCCTTGATCTGGTCCATCGGCCCCGGACGCTTGGCGCGGAACTTGATCAGCGTTGCCCGCGCTCGCGCGGCGCCGGCGGGCGGCAGCGGCGGCGGGCTCTCACCGGCGATGATCTCGTCGGGGCGCGACAGGGATTCGAAGAAGCCGCGATCGACGTCATCGCGGCTGACCGCGTCGGAGTCGGGGTCAGGCTTTGGCAGCTTGATTGGCTCATCGGTGATCGAGCCCAGCACGCGGCCGTAGAACTCCTCTTCCCAGGGCGTGCCGCCGTCGACCGAGCCCGAGTCCTCGCCGAAGCGCGCGACGACCAGTTCCTGGCTCGGAAACACCGTGACCAACTGGCCGAAGAGGCCGGCGTACTGGTAGGCGTCTGAGGGGAGTGTCGGGAAGAGCAACTCGTCGGAGACCGGGCGATCGACCACGCGCGGACCCACGCACGGCCTCGACGCGTTTAGCCAGATCATCCAGCCGTAGCAGCCGTTCTGCGACACCGGCGAGACAGCCTCGCGCACGACGCGCTTGGAGAGCAGGCGCTTGCCGGCATAAACGCCGCCGCGGCGCATCAACTCACCGAGCCGGGCGAAGTCGTCGGGGCGCATGTGCAGATCGAAGAAGCCCTGGGTGTGGCCGGCGCTGTCGCGACCCCAGCGCCATGAGCCCGGTTCGATCCCCAGCGGGCTGAACAACTCGCGCTGAGCAAAGGCCTGGAAGTCCTCACCGGTGGCGTTCTCGGTCGCCTCGGCGAGCAGCGCCGGGCCGCTTTGCGAGTACTCCCAGTAGCTGCCGGGCTCCTTCTCAACCGGCGTCGTAAGCCCTTCCTGAATGCGGTTCGACATGAAGATGTTGTAGTCGCGGGCGCCGTTCCAGCGCAGGCCGGAGGTCATTGTCAGCAGGTTGTGAGTCGTGATCGCGCCGTGGGCGGTGTCGGCCTCGGGTACGAGTGAACCGAGCGGATCGTCGGGGCCGATCAGATTCAGCGTCATCGCCCGTCCAAAGACCAGCGCGGTGATCGACTTCGCCAGCGACCAACTCTGAAACTGGACCTCGCGGTTGGCCGGGGCCGCGGAGTCCTCGCCGACACGGCAGCCGTTGCGATAGACGCGCACGGCTGCCGCTTGGTTGGCGGTCGCGTAGTCGATCGCGTCGCGAAGCTGCGCCTCATCCATGCCAGCTTCGGCCGGCGTCGCCGTCTGCCAGTCGGCGGCTACCGGTTCGGCGCATCGCTTCGACGCTTGGGCGGGGCTGGCGGCAAGTGCGAGGGTGCCCGCAATCGCAGCAATGACGGTGGTGGCACTCAGTCTCATGGCTCGCGGTGCAGTCTGACTGCGTCAGCCCGTTTGCGAGCCGGTTGCTATCCCCTAGCGCGAGCGGCGATCCGATTCGCGGCCGCGGACCCAGCGCCACCAGTACACAGCGAGGTCGGCGAAGAAGGCGGCGACGCGCCCGAGCGGCCCGGTCACCAGCCAAGCGATGACGCGGTCGCTGAGGGTCAGCGGAGGCATCCGGGGTGGTGGCTCAGGGCTCATCTCAAGCTGTGCTCGGCGCCTCGATGCGACGCAGGTGATTCGGGTCGATTGCGTGACGGTCAGCGAGCTCGGCGAGATTGTCGCTCATCTGCCAGCGGTCAGGGCGCTCCTCGCCGTCGTGGTCGGGATGTGCGCCTTTGAGAGCCATCGAGCCGGTGTTGTCGCCGATCGCACGGATCTCGGCGACCTCGGCCGGACCGAGTCGCTGTTCGGGTAGAGCCGCGAGCTCCGCGCGCTTGTCTGCGACCGGCCGCGCCCCCGCGCCGGCTTCCTGGATCAAGGTCGGGACGGTGCAGGCGACGGCGGGGTGAGCGAGGTTCCACTGACACGCGAGCTGGATCGGCGTCAGCTTGGCCCGCTGCGCAATCGGCAGCATCCGTTCGAGCTTGGCGAGTCCGGCCTCGACCCAGCCGTCGGGGCGAAAGCGGCGATGGTCGTGCTCGGCGAACTCGTGACCCTCGAGCACGTCGCCCCAGAACATGCCGCCGTAGTCGACGACCCGGGTGATCAGCCGGACGTCGTGGGCGGCCGCCGCGTCGAGGCAGAGCTCGCCGGGCCAGGGCTCGAGCGGGTTGAGGATCACCATC
>JBKJXG010000064.1:0-2824 GCA_046716525.1 Solirubrobacterales bacterium | reverse complement strand
TCAGGCGCGGGCGCGGTTGAAGCGCCGGCCTTCGACAGCCTCGGGCGCCTCGTCCGGCGCGGCCTCGGCCGCCCCCCGCTCCATCGCCGCGATGCGCTCCGGCGTCAGCTCCCCCGCGTTCTCCTGCTCGATGCGCTCGAGCCAGTCGGCGGCCTCCGCGGCCTTGCGCTCGTCCGTCTCGACGCCGCCCCGCGCGAGCGACTTGTCGATCTCGGCGAACAGCTCCTCGACGAGGCGGTCCTGGGGCACCTTCCGCAAGGGCTTGCCGTGCGCGAAGATCATGCCCTCGTTCTTGGCGCCGGTGATGCCGAAGTCCGCGTGCGAGGCCTCGCCGATCCCGTTCACCGCGCAGCCGAGCACGGCGACCTCGATCGGCTGCTCGTAGCGCTCGAGGCGCTTCTCGATCTCGCCCACGACAGTGTCCATGTCGAACTGGAGTCGCCCGCAGGTCGGGCATGCGATCAGGACGGGGCCGCGCTCGCGCAGCTGAAGCGCCTTGAGGATCTCCCAGGCGACCTTGACCTCCTCCTCGGCGTTGAACGTCGAGAGCGAGATCCGGATCGTGTCCCCCACGCCCTCCGCGAGGAGCGTGCCGAGGCCGACCGCGGACTTCAGCGAGCCGGACCACTTGGTGCCCGACTCCGTCACGCCGAGATGAAGCGGATAGTCGATCCGCTGCGCGAGCAGGCGGTTCGCGCCGATCGTGTTCGGCACGCTCGTCGACTTCACCGACACCTTGAAGTTCTCGAAGTCGAGCTCCTCCATCATCGCTACGAACTCGACTGCGGCCCGCACGAGCGCCTCGATCGGGTCCTCGCGCTCGAGCGCGTGCAGGTGCTTCGGCAGCGAGCCGGAGTTGACCCCGATTCGCATCGGGGTGCCCGCGGCCGTCGCGCGCGCCGCGACCTCGGCGACCTTGTCCCGGCCGCCGATGTTCCCGGGGTTCAGGCGGATGCAGTGTGCGCCCGCGTCGATCGCCTTCAGCGCAAGCGTGTGGTTGAAGTGGATGTCGGCGATCACGGGGACCGGCGAGCGCTTGACGATCGTCTCGAGCGCCACGACGTCCTTGTCGCGCGGCACTGCCACGCGCACGAGCTCACATCCGGCGTCGACCATCTGGGCGATCTGCGCGAGCGTCGCCTCGACGTCGCTCGTGTCGGTCTTGGTCATCGACTGCACGACGACCGGAGCGCCACCGCCGACGGGCACGCCGCCGACCCATATCTGGCGCTTGGAGGGCACGAACCCATTCTACGGGGGGTTACCGCCCGGCCTGTAGCCTCGAGGCCGTGTGGCGGCACGTGCGCGTGATCGGGCTGCTCCCCGGCCTCGCGACCCTGGGAGTGCCTGGGCTGATCCTTGCCGCGGGCGACTTCCAGGTTGGATGGGGACTCGACGGCGCGCTGCGGGTACTGCCGGTGATGCTCGGGACGATCCTGATCTGCGCGGGCCTGGCACTGACGTGCCGCGCTGGCTCCCGCGCCGCACGCCCTGGGAGACTTGACCGATGACGGATTCATCCCGGCTCACGCCACATGCCGCGCACAACCGTGCCATGTGGGACGACCAGGCGGACGACTATCAGACCCGGCACGCCGGGCAGCTTGCCGCGTCCGGGGGCACGGCCTGGGGCGTCTGGCAGATCCCCGAGTCGGAGCTGCGTGTGCTCGGCGACGTCGCCGGCCGCGACGTCCTGGAGTTCGGGTGCGGAGCGGCGCAGTGGTCGATCGCGCTTGCCGGTGAGGGTGCGCGCGTAACGGGCCTCGACAACTCGGCGCGTCAACTCGAGCACGCCCGCAGCCTGATGGCCGACGCAGGCGTGGACTTCCCGCTCGTGCACGCGAGCGCCGAGTCCACCGGCCTGCGCGAGGCCGCGTTCGACATCGTTTTCTGCGACCACGGCGCGATGAGCTTCGCGGATCCCTACCGCACGGTCCCGGAGGCGGCGCGCCTGCTGCGGCCGGGCGGGCTGCTGGCATTCTCGATGCACACCCCGATCATCGACATGGCCTGGGGGCTGGGAGCCGACCATCCCGAGGATCGCCTGCTGCACGACCACTGGAGCCTGCACATGCGGGAGGACCCCGGCGAGCCGCTCGGCTTTCAGGTTCCCTACGGATCCTGGATCCGCCTGTTTCGCGAGAGCCGGTTGATCGTGGAGGACCTGATCGAGCTGTGTCCATCCGCCGACGCAACGAGCAGCTACCGCGAGGACGTCGACCGCGACTGGGCGCGGCGCTGGCCGATGGAGCACATCTGGCGCGTGCGCCGCTCGTAGCGGTCGTTGCATCTCACACCCGTCTCATTTCGCGGCGGGACTCTTGGGGCCGTGATTCGTGCCCTGACGCTTGCATCTCTCGTCGCTACGCTCCTGCTCGCCGGCTGCGGCGGTGGCTCCAAGTCGAGCGAACAGCCGCTCGAGATCGAGGAGCAGCTCGGCCTCAGTGGGTCGAGCCCCGGCTCGATCGAGCGCCAGACCCGGGTCGAGGGCCGGATCCGTGACTGCATGAAGGCGCAGGGCTTCGAGTACACGCCGGTCGATCCCCAGGCGCGACAGCAGGCCCTCACTGGGAAGGCGAGCCTCACCGACGAGGAGTTCCTCAAGCAGTTCGGCTACGGGATCACGACGCTGTTCGGCCGCGCCACGAAGCAGTCGGATCCCAACGACCGCATCCGCCAAGGCCTCTCGGCCGCGGATCGCGCGGCCTACAATCGCGCGCTCGGTGGCGACAACCCGGCCGCGTCGTTTGCGGAGGCGCTCGATACAGGGGACTTCAGTGAGCTTGGAGGCTGCACGAAGCAGGCAAGCGACGCCGTCTTCGGT
>JBKJXG010000063.1:0-4200 GCA_046716525.1 Solirubrobacterales bacterium | reverse complement strand
CTAGCGTGGGATTGACGTGGCCGGGTAACGGCAGCAGGACGAATGCGACTCTCATCGGGGCGCAAAGTCTGGCTGATACCGCCGCGACAGCCCAGACATAGCTTGCCGGAGCCATTTGTGGCCTGCTTGCAGAATCAACTACTTCTCGCTATACTTTCTGAAGCTAGGGTAGGCGAGGAACGACCGCCGAGAGGAGGCATCAATGCCTCGATCAAGAGGCGCTGACAGCCAGCGCAACGAAAGCCGCCGCAAGCGCGGCGAGCACCACAACCAAGCTTTGAGCACACCCGCGGGTCGCGTTCGCGATGCGGAGTCGCGCGCCGTCGCCGAACCGACGATGGACAGCCTGCAGCTTTTCATCAACCAGGCGATGCGCTATCCGCTGCTGACGGCGGCCGAGGAGGTCGAACTCTCACAGCGAATCGAGAAGGGCGATCTCGCGGCCAAGGAGCGTCTGATCAACTCCAATCTGCGACTCGTGATCAAGTTCGCCCGCCGCTACCAGGGATTCGGACTGCCGATGGGCGACCTGATCCAAGAGGCGATGCTGGGACTGATCCGCGCTGCCGAGAAATTCGACTGGCGTCGTGGCTACAAGTTCTCGACCTACGCTGTGCTGTGGATCAAGCAGTCGATTCAGCGCGGCCTCGACAACACCGGGCGCCCGGTTCGCATCCCCGCTCACATCGCGCAGCGCGAGCGGACGATGAACCGCGTCACGGCCGAGTTGACCAAGCAACTGAACCGTGAGCCGACCGACGCCGAGGTCGCCAAGAAGGCGAGTCTGCCGGTGGACGAGGTGACGGCGATGCGCGACCTGACCAGGGTCACGACGAGCCTCGACACCCCCGTCGGCGAAGGCGACACGACGCTGGGCGAGTTGCACGCCCAAAGCACAGAGGATCTCGAGCAGGATGTGCTCGAACGCGAACAGGAGCAGGCGGTCGCAGACGCGCTCGCCGCTCTGCCCGAGGACGAGCGCTTCATCATCCAGGCGCGCTTCGGCACCGGCGGACGGCCGGCGCAAAGCGTTCGCGACGCCGCCCGTGAGCTCGGAGTGACACAGAAGGTCGCCCAGCGACTCGAGGCACAGGGCCTGGAGCGGCTGGCCGCCGCCGGCTCGCTCGAGGGCTGGCGCACCGCAGCCTGAGTGGCGGGCTGCGCGGTTGCCGCGCGTTCACATCTCAAATTCCGAAGCGCGTCGCCTGGCTCTCGCCGCACAGGGCTTCGCCGAGGCGCGCCCGCAGAGCGAGGCGACGGGGTGGGACATTCGGCGGGTGATCAGCCGCGTCGGCCTGCTGCAAATCGACTCGGTCAACGTCCTCGAACGCGCTCACTACCTGCCCGCTTTCAGCCGTCTCGGCCCCTACCGGCGAGAGCTACTGGACCGCGCCTCGGCGCGGGCGCCTCGACGCCTTTTCGAGTACTGGGGCCACGAGGCATCGCTGCTGCCGGTCGAGCTCCATCGCCTCTTGCGCTGGCGCATGCAGCGCGCCCACACCGACTCCTGGGGCGGGATGCAGCGGATCAAGCGCGAGAACCCGCAGCTCGTCGAGCGCGTCCTCGCCGAAGTTCGCGAGCGCGGCCCGATCGCCGCCTCCGAGTTGAGCGAGAAGCGCCCGCGCCGAAGCGGCCCCTGGTGGGATTGGTCGGATGCAAAGCGCGCGATCGAGTGGCTTTTTTGGAGCGGCGAGGTGACCGCGGCCAGGCGCCGGCGCTTCGAGCGCCTCTACGACCTGCCCGAGCGAGTTCTGCCTCGGGCGGCGCTGGAGGCACCGACGCCCGCCGACGCCGACGCCCAACGGGAGCTCGTGCGGATCGCGGCCCGCTCACTCGGAGTCGCTGCCGAGCGCGACCTGCGCGACTACTTTCGCTTGCCCGCGGCCGACACCAAGCCGCGGATCGCCGAACTAGTCGAGGCCGGTGAGCTGACTCCGGTCGAGGTCGAGGGATGGGGGCGCACCCCCGGCTATCTCACGCGCGGCGCGCGGATCCCGAGAACGGTCGACGCCGCCGCTCTGATCGGCCCCTTCGACTCGCTGCTTTGGGAGCGCAGCCGCGTCCTGCGGGTCTTCGGCTTCCGCTTTCGCCTCGAGATCTACGTTCCCGCGCCCAAACGCCGCCACGGCTACTACGTACTGCCGTTCCTGCTCGGCGATCGCCTCGTCGCCCGAGTCGATCTCAAGGCAGATCGCGCCGCAGGCGTCCTGCGTGCTCGGGCAGTCCATCTCGAGCCGGGTTCGCCGCCGCACGCGACCGAGGCGCTCGACGCGGAGCTGGAGCTGATGGCCGCTTGGCTCGGGCTATCGGCGGTCGTTCGCGGTTGATGCAACCGCGCTCAGCGCGCACGGACGACGAGCGTTTGCAGCGCACGGCCGATCGGGCCCCGTTCGTCATGGAGCGCCGTGTCGGCGAGACCGATTCCAGTCGGCTCGGGAATGGTGATCGCATCGAGACAGACCCATTCGGTCGCCGGCATGCGGTGCAGATGAACGCTGAGATCAACGTTGATGAACAGAAATCGCGACCACTCGAGCGCGGCGCTGACGCCGTTGCCCGAATCGGCCGCCGTGAGGACGCGCTGCAACGGACTCGGCTGCTCGCCGGCGACCAGGGCTACTCGCATGCGCATCCACACGGTGGCCGGCCCCGGCTCGAGAAAGCGCCCGGAGAGAAATCGATACTCCATCGCCGTGTGGTATCCGACGTCCTGGCCCGTTTCGAAGAAGCTCTCTGATAAACCGTCGGCCGGCGACGCCAGCGGCGAGCTCGGCCGCGCCGGACGGCCGGCGTCCTCGCTGGCGAGCCCGGGCGGCAGCTCGACAGCAGTGCGGACGACGCGCCATGCGGTGGCGCGGATCAAGGGCTCCCCGTCTTCGCCTGCGATCGTCGCCGCGAGCAGCTCGACGCTTCGGCCCGGCCGCACGACTTCCGTGCTCACCGTAAGCGGCGCAATCGGCACCGGCCGCAGGATCTCGAACGTGATCCGGCCAAACTGCCAGCTCGCCTCGGGCGCGATCGCGGCCGGAGTGCGCTCGAGCTCGCGCGCGATCAGGGCAGTCGGCGGGCCGGCGTGCTGCGAATCGGGATCCCAGGGCCCACGCGTGAGCTCGGACGAAACGAATCGGCCCCCCTGTGAGACATAGAAAGCAGAGTCCATGGACGTCGTAACCTAGGAGACACGATGGAGAAGCTTGATAAGACAGACGCTGAGTGGAAGTCGGAGCTATCGCCCGAGGAGTACGAGGTGCTGAGGGAAAAGGGCACCGAGCGTGCCTTCAGCGGCGGCTACTGGGATACCAAGACGGAGGGTGTCTACCGCTGTAAAGGCTGCGGCGCGGAGCTCTTCGACTCCGAGACGAAGTTCGACTCCGGAACCGGCTGGCCGAGCTTCTACGAGCCGATGGAGGGCGAAGCGGTCGAGACCGAATCCGACCGCACCTTCTTCATGAAGCGAACCGAAGTCCATTGCAGCCGTTGTGGCGGCCACCTCGGCCACGTCTTCGACGACGGCCCGAACCCGACCGGGCTGCGCTACTGCATCAACAGCTGCTCCCTGGAGCTCGACTCTAAGCAGTGACGCCGATCACCGCCGGCGCTCCGGCGGTGACCAACGCCGGCGGCAGCCGGACGCTGCCGTCGGCCTGCTGACCGTTCTCGATCAACGCGATCAGGGTCCGGCCAACCGCGACCGCGGTGCCATTGAGTGTGTGCAGCACCTGCGGCGTCGCCTCGGGCTCGGGCCGAAAGCGCGCGCCGAGGCGACGCGCCTGATAGTCGGTCGTGTTCGAGGCCGAGGTCAGCTCGCGGTAGCGCCCCTGGCTCGGGATCCAAGCCTCACAGTCGAACTTGCGGGCAGCCGGCGCCCCGAGGTCGCCGATCGCGATGTCGACCACCCGGTAGGGCAGCTCGAGCGCGGCGAGGATCCGCTCCTCGATCGCGAGGATCCGCTCGTGCTCTGCGCTCGATTCCTCGGGCGTGACGAACGAGAACATCTCGACCTTGTCGAATTGGTGGACGCGGAAGATCCCGTGCGTGTCCTTACCCGCAGCGCCGGCCTCGCGACGAAAGCAGGTCGAGATCCCGGCGTAGCGGCGCGGCAACTCGGCGGCGTCGAGGATCTCGTCGGCGTGGAGCGCTGCCAGCGAAACCTCGGAGGTACCCACCAAGAAGAGCCCGTCGCGCTCGACCTCGTAGATC
>JBKJXG010000062.1:0-2531 GCA_046716525.1 Solirubrobacterales bacterium | reverse complement strand
AGCCGGGCGGGGCGGCCCACGCCCGATACGGCGACACGGCCCTGAAAATCCTCGCCCCCCAGGGGGGGGCTGCTGTGGTCCGGCCGTGCGGACCAGGTGCTGATAGGCGACCCCGCGCAGGATTGGGACGTCGTGCTGCTGGTCGAATACCCGTCCCGCAGGGCGTTCATCGAGATGGTCTCGCGCCCCGACTACCTCGAAGCCCACGCCGACCGGGAGGCGGCGCTCGAACGCACCCTGGTACTGGCCTGCACACCGGGGCTGCCGGGCTTGGCCGCTCCTTCCTGAGCGCCTACGCCGGCGGGCGGTAAACCGTCACGACGGCGGCGCCGCCGAGGCCGATGTTGTGCTGGAGGCCTACCTTCGCCCCTTCGACCTGGCGCATGTCGGCGCTGCCACGCAGTTGCCAGGTGAGCTCGGAGCATTGCGCGAGACCGGTGGCGCCGAGCGGGTGGCCCTTGGAGATCAGCCCGCCCGACGGATTGACCACTGGGCCGTCGCCGCCATAGGTCGTCGCCTCGGCATCGACCAGCTTGTGCCCCTCGCCCTCGGCGGCGAAGCCGAGCGCCTCGTAGGTGATCAGCTCGTTGGCCGAGAAGCAGTCATGCAGCTCGCAGACGTCGACCTCCGAGGCGTCGACGCCGGCCTCGGCGTAGGCGCGGCTGGCGGCCTCCTTCGACATGTCGTAGCCGACGATCTTGATGCAGTCTGTGTCGTCGGCGAAGGTCGAGCTCAGGTCGGTGACCATCGCCTGGCCGACGATCTCGACCGCCTGCTCGGCGAGCCCATGTGAGTCGACGAAGCGCTCGGAGGCGACGATGGCGCAGGCCGAGCCGTCGGACGTCGGCGAGCACTGCAGCTTGGTCAATGGCTCGTGGATCATGCGCGCGTCCTTGATCTCGTCGAGCGAGTACTCGGTCTGAAACTGGGCGTAGGGATTGTTGACCGAATGCTTGTGGTTCTTCCAGCCGATCCATGCGTAGTGGTCGGGCTCGGACCCGTACTTGTCCATGTGATCACGCCCGGCGTTGCCGAACATCTGCGGCGCCGCCCGTGACTCCTCGGGGTCACGCAGGGCGAACATCGCCATCGCATGCTTGTCGAGTGCATTTGTGCGGTCGGTGTACTTGACCCCGAGCGAGCCCGGTTCCATTTTCTCGAAGCCGAGCGCGAGCGCGCAGTCGACGCTGCCTCCACGCACCGCTTGGCGGGCGAGAAACAGCGCCGAGGAGCCGGTCGAGCAGTTGTTGTTGACGTTGACGACCGGGATCCCGGTGAGGCCGAGCTGATACAGCGCGCGCTGGCCGTAGGTGGAGTCGCCGTAGCAGTAGCCGGCGTAGGCCTGCTCGACGTCGGTGTAGGGAACGTCGGCATCGGCAAGCGCCTTCTCCCCCGCCTCCTTGGCCCAGTCGGGATAGTCGCCTTCCTTCGTGCCCGGCTTGTCGAACTTGGTCATGCCGACGCCGATCACGTAGGTGCGGTTGCCGTTCGCGCTCATGCGAGTGTCCGTCCCTTTCGTCGATGCTTAGCGGGGCGAGTTCTCAGCCGTGATCGCTTCCCCCGTAACGGGGGCCGAAAGATACAGAACAGGCGCCCGGTTTGTTAGGTTCTCGGCATGAGCGTTACAGACACCACTCCGCAGTTCAGCCCGCAGGCGATCGGCACCACCGGCGACCCCGTCGAGTTCGAGGTCGAGCGCGAGCGCATCGCCGCCTACGCGGCCGCCACCAACGACTCGATCGCAGCGCACGCTGCCGGCGACATCGCTCCCCCCGTGTTCGCGATCGTCCCCGCCTTCCAGGCGGCCGGCATGGCGAGCATGCAGGTGATCCCGGGCGAGCTGCTCGGCGCCATCCTCCACGGCGAGCAGGACTTCCACTTCCGCCGGCCGATCGAACCGGGGATGAAACTGAGCACGGTCGCCACCCCGATCGGCATGCGCCAGCGCTCCTCCGGCGTCACCGTCATCACCAAGGCCGAGACGCGCGAGGCCGGCGGCGAGTTGGTCGTCGAGCAGTTCATGACCACGTTCGTGCGCGGCGCCGAGGGCGTCGAGGACGTGGGTGACGAGGCGCCCGCACACCGCTTCGACGAGGGGCTGCGCGAACGTGAGCCCGATGCAAGGGTCTCACAGACCTATGACGCCGATCAGACCTTCCGCTATGCCGAGGCCTCGGGCGACCCGATGCAGATCCACCTCGACGACGAGTTCGCCAAGTCGGTCGGCCTGCCCGGGATCATCATCCACGGTCTCTGCACGATGGCCTTCACCTCAGTTGCGGCGATCGAGAGTTTCGCCGCCGACGATCCGGCGCGGCTCAAGCGTCTCGCGGTGCGCTTCGCCGCCATCGCCTTGCCCGAGCAGACGATCACGACGCGGATCTGGGAGGCAGGCAGCGAGGGAGATCGCACCGCCTATGCCTATGAGACGTCGTCGGATGCCGGTGCGGTCGTGATCAAGGACGGCGTCGCCGAGATCGCCTGAGTTTCTTTGGAGGCGGGCCACAAGCGCACAGCGGTCCCGGGCCGTC
>JBKJXG010000061.1:0-5351 GCA_046716525.1 Solirubrobacterales bacterium | reverse complement strand
GGGATATGACGATTCAGCGGATGGACAACGTTCTCATCGTTGTCGACGATCTCGAGGCTGCCAAAGCGTTCTTCGCCGAACTCGCATGGAAAGCAGCGGTTCAGCGAGAGATACTTAGCGGGCGATGTCGCAGGAGAACGTGGAGATCATCGAGCAAGCACGGCGGCTCTACGCGGCCTACAGCCGCCGCGACTGGAACGGCTACTTTGCCGAGACGGGTTCCGAGTTCGAGTTCAATCCAACCGAACAAGGCGGCGTATTTCGAGGCCGCAGAGCGCTGACCGAGTTGGGCGAGAACTGGTTCAGCACGTGGGACGAGTGGCAGTGGGAGCCAGAGGAGATCGAGCTCACCCCCACGGGCGAGCGGATGTTCGTCGCCCTTCGAAGCTGGGGCAGGAGCAAGGGGAGCGACGCCGTCATCGAGGGCCGCTTCTTCCACGTCATTGAAGTGCGGGATGCCACATTTCTGCGGTGCACGGAGTACACGGACCGAGCAATGGCCCTCGCGTCCTTTAGAAGGTGGGAGTAGCGATGTCGCGCTTCGCCGTCGGCCTGAGATCAGAGTTACCAACATGCGCGAGGCTGTCGGCGGCCGTCTGACCTCCTGAGATCGGCGCTACTGCCAGGTGCGCCGCTTTGGACGCGAAGCGCCGCCGCGAGCGCGCGGGCTTGTTTGTGGAGTCGATGGCCTTTAGGTTCTGCTTGACGGTCCCGACCGTTAGCTAGGCCGCATGCACGACAATCTGACGCAGACGCCGCTGCAGCGCCGCGAGTCGGCGGGCGCGGCCGAGGCCGAGGCCGACGTGGCCAGCGCCGAGATGACACAGCAGCCGGCAAGGGCCCTGATACGTCGCGAGCCGGTGACCTGCGCGGCGGATCGCCCGCTTCGCGAGGTGGCCCGGCTGATGGCGGAGGAGAACGTCAACTCGATGATCGTTCGGGCGGAGAACGGGGGGCTGGGAATCGTCACGGACGGCAATCTGCGCGACCGGGTGGTGGCCGAGGGAATGTCGGTGGACGCGCCAGTGGGCGAGGTCGTGTCGGAGCAGCTGACCACCGTCGGCGCGGACGCCGCCGGCGCCGACGTGATGCTGGCTATGCTCGACAACGACGTCCACCACGTCGGCGTCCTCTCCTCAACGGGCGAGTTGCTCGGAGTGCTCGGCGGCATCGACCTGGTGGCCGCCGAGGCACGCACGCCCTTTGCGCTTCGGCGCGAGATCGGGCGGGCGCGGGACAAGCAGGAACTGAGTGAGGCGGCGCAGCGGCTGCGGTCCACAGTCGTCGCGCTGCACACCACCAAGCTGCCTCCCGAGCAGATCGGCCGCGTCATCTCGGTCGTGGCCGATGCGCTGATTCGGCGCATGATCGAGCTGGCGATCGAGTCCAAGGGCGCGACGCCGGCGGAGTTTGCATTCCTTGCGCTGGGCAGCCACGGCCGACGGGAGACGGTGCCCTCCTCCGACGTAGACTCGGGGATGGCCTGGGTGGACGAGCCCGAGCAGGGGTCCGGCGGATCGGCGATCGCTTCCGATGACGTGCTGGGCTACATGCGGGCGATCGCCGGCGACGTGGAGGACTGCATCCGGGTCGTCGGCTGGAGTCTCGATCCACACGGCGTGACGGCGTCCAGTGAGTTCTCCGCCAGCTCGATGGACACATGGCGCCGGTCGATCGGGAACTGGCTGAAGAATCCGGCCGACCCCCAGGTCCTGATCGCGACCTCGATCCTACTGGACGGCCGCACGGTCTACGGGCCGCCGGAGCTGGACCCCCGGGCGATCCTCCTGGAGCCCGAGACTCGCGGCGCACTGCTGGCACCGATGCTCCGTCTTGCCCAGGCGTTGAAGCTGCCAACCGGATTCAAGGGCAAGATCGTGGTCGAGGACTCCGGCGAGCACCGAGGGACGTTCGACATCAAGAAAGGCGGACTGCTCCCGGTCGTCGACATCGCCCGCTTCGGGGCACTGAAGGCCGGCGCCGACGCCACCGGGACGGTCGAGCGGCTGCGCGCGGCTTCCGAGCTCGGGGGACTCGAGCCAGCACACGCCCGGACGCTCGAGGAGGCCCACGACCTCTTCAGCACGCTCCGGCTCGAGCACCAGATCCGGCAGCTCGCGCGGGGAGACGAGCCGAGTGACTACGTCGATCCAACGGAGCTCTCGGAGCTCACGCGACGGTATCTGCGCGATGCATTCCGCGAGGTCGCCGAGGTGCAGAAGTCGGTGTCGAGCGAGCTGGTGTAGCCAAGAGCCTCTTTGGACGACGAGTAGCCCTTTTTCGTCCAAAGCTTGCTTTTTCAGCTGCGTGCAGAGCTCCCGCGGCGAGACCTAGACTTCTGCGCGTGCGAGACCGAACCTCGGTCGTAGCCTTAGCCGTTCTGGGCTTCAGGCGTTTTCTCGTCTACCGAGGGTTCGAATCCCTCCCCCTCCGTTCCGAGGCCCGCGCGTTGCTCTCACCCAATGGCTGATGAAGACTCCTTCGAGTTCTCGGACTTGTTCGACTCCGCGCACGACATCGGTGCGCTGCAAGGCAATCGCGCATCGGAACTGGTTTGGGCGAGCGCGAGTCCGGCGATCACGCGGGAGCTACTCCCCTAGATATACGCAGGACGCCGGCTGACCGCAGCGGGATTGCCGATCCCGAACGCGCTGGGATGACCGTCGACACGAAACGGCATAGCATGGGCTGGAAGTTGGTTTGGTGATAGCTCAAGTGGATCCCCCTGCCGGTGGTGCCGAGACCTCGGAGGTGATCCTGTCGCGAACGGCGACGGGCCCGGCGGGCTAGAGATGGAGCTGCCGCACGGCCGCCGGCGGCGAGCGGAACGCTGAGCTGCGGCGCGATCTACCAGAGCGGCGGAAAAGCGGATAATGCATCGTATGTCGGCCTCGAGCGAATCGAGCTTGGCCACTGCGGTCCAGGCGGCGCGCGGAGCGTTGAGAATGGCCGAAGCAACTGCGGAGGATCTGTTAGCCGCCGTTGACCTGCTGCACGTAACGGGTGCCGACGGCCCTCCCAGCGACCCGTTCGATGCCCGCGACTCCAAGTACATCCGCGCGACGCTGCCCGCATTACGGACGCTGTCGCAGGTCTACTTCCGCGCCGACGTATCCGGCCTCGACCGAATCCCCTCAAGCGGCCCGGTGTTGCTCGTCGGCAACCACTCCGGCGGCACAATGATCGCCGACACGTTCGTGTTCGCCCAAGCGTTCTATGACCACTTCGGTCCAGATCGCCGCTTCTACCAGCTGGCCCACGACCTCGTCTTCAAGACCCCCGGCCTGCGCGCACTCGTGCAGCGGTACGGAACCGTGCCCGCCTCTCCCGAGAACATGGCTCGCGCGCTTGACGATGACGCTGCGCTGCTCGTTTACCCCGGCGGTGACGAGGACAGCTTCCGCCCCTCCTGGGAGACCGGCGATGTCAGTTTCGCGGGCAGAACCGGGTTCGTGAAGCTCGCCCTCGAACACGGCGTTCCAATCGTCCCCATCGTCGCACTCGGCGGCCAAGAAACGGCTCTCTTTCTCGGGCGCGGCAAACGGCTCGCGCGGGGCCTGCAGCTGAACCGTCTCGCACGACTCAGGGTCTTTCCGGTCGTGCTCGGCCCACCTTTCGGGGTCACCGTGCTCGACTTCCCCGGCCGCATCCCGCTGCCGTCGAAGATCACGATCAGGATCATGCCGCCAATCGACCTCCGCAAGGAGCTCGGCGGCAACCCGGACATAGAGGACGGGTACCGACTGGTGACCAGCAGGATGCAGCGCACCCTGACGAGGCTCAACAACCAACGCAAGATCCCCGTCGTCGGTTAGCCGCCCGCTGCGCCTGCGCGGGCCTTGGCGGTCTGATGCCGAGCATCGGGCCGGCCAACGAAGGGCGGGAAACTACCGCCTGGCCGTAGTTCTCGCCCTTCACCGCGATGCCACGGATCCGTCGCCAAGCAGAACGACCCGGCGCGGTGATGTAGAAAGGAGCATCGTGAGCCTGACCCAGTACTACACGGCGACTTCCCTCGACGGCTTCATCGCCGACCCGGACAACTCGCTGGACTGGCTGTTCACGCGCAAGCGTGCGGACGATGGGCCGTTGAACTACGGCGACTTCATCGCCGAGGTCGGTGCGATGGCGATGGGGTCGACGACCTACGAATGGATCCTCGACCACGAGTTTGCTGACAAGGACCCGGCGGAGTGGAAATGGCCGTACGAGATCCCGTGCTGGGTTTTCACGCACCGCCGGTTGCCGGTCGTGCCCGATTCGGGGATCGAGTTCACCAGCGCGGAGATCGCAACCGTGCACGAGGAGATGGCAGAGGCGGCTGGTGGCCGCAACGTCTGGATTGTCGGCGGGGGAGACCTGGCGGGTCAGTTCGCCGACGCTGGGCTGCTCGACGAGGTCATCGTTTCGATCGCGCCGGTCACGCTTGGTGGGGGCGCGCCTCTGCTGCCACGCCGAATCGAGCTGCGGCTCGCCGAGCTCGGACGTAACGACGACCTCTCCTGCGCCAAGTTCTCCGTCGTGCGCTAGCGGCCGAAGACGGCAACCATCGCTCGCTGCATGAACTGAGGCGGAAACGCCATGACGACGTCGGCGCGATGTGCGTCGAGGAACTTGGCCGCCCAGCGGGCGCCGCGAAGGCTCTTGGGGATGCCGCCCTTCATGAACAGTCCCTCGCGGGCGGCGGCGGCGCTGTCGGTGAGGAAGGACTCGAGCCCGAGCGCGGGGGAGACATGGCAGCGCAGATGAGCATCGGCGTCGGCGACCGCGCTCAGCGCGTGCATCGTGCCCGGTTCGACCAGGACCTCCCCGTCGGCCGGTCTCAGGATCATCTTTTCCTTGCCGAGTTGGAAGCGAACCTCGCCCTCGACGACCGACCAGCGCTCCTGCTGGCGCGGGTGCATGTGCGCCGGCAGCCCGCCGCCGGGCTCGAGCCAGGTCTCGACGACCAAGTCCTCACCCTCGGGATGAAACAGGTAGCGAGCGCGGTGGACCGGATCTCGGGTCGGTGCGCTCATGGCGTCCTTCTGTTCTGAGAGCTTGTCAACCTGGGATAGCGTATCGACGACATCGCCGCCGGACGTCGTCGCGCGCATCGCCGCATCCGCATTCCGCTGACTCCCCAGGTGCGAATAGGCTCGCGCGGTGGAGGACTCGCTCTTTGCCGCCGTGCTCTTGCCGATCGCCCTGGCGGTGATCATGACCACGCTCGGCCTCTCGCTCACTCCGGCGGACTTCCGGCGGGTCGTCGTGCTCCCAAAGGGGGTGGCGATCGGGATGCTGAATCTGCTGCTGATCGCGCCGGCGCTCGCCTTTGCGGTGGCGGAGCTCTACTCGCTCGACCCGGCGCT
>JBKJXG010000060.1:0-16099 GCA_046716525.1 Solirubrobacterales bacterium | reverse complement strand
GCCGATCCACTTCTCGCGCGGGCCGTTGACGAGCTTGACATTGGCATGGCCGTAGTAGCGGAAGTACCAGTAGGTGTATGCGGCAAACCAGTTGTTGCGATCGCCGTAGAGGACGATGGTGTGGTCGTTGGAGATGCCCCGGCTGCCCATCAGGGCGCCGAAGTCATCGGCGCTGAGGAAGTCGCGCCTGACCTGGTCTTGGAGGTCCGCCTTCCAGTCGAATCCGATCGCGCCGGGGATGTGGGCCTCGGCATACAGGGCGGGATTCTCGTCGACCTCGACGATCCGAATCGAGTCGTCGTCGAGGTGCTCGGCGACCCAGTCGGTCGAGACGAGGACGTCCGTGGCGTAGTCGGACACTGTCTTCCTCCTTCTAAATTGGTGAATCCTGATCGAGTTTACCGGCTTTGAATTGCGCCTCGGGATCGCAGTTGCTGCTGGAAATCGCTCGACCGGTCGCTTAGTGTTGGCGCGCGATGGTCGAGAAGCCCGAGAGCGAGCACGAAAACGAGCCGCCCGAGGACGACGAGCCCGACCACGAGCGCGAGCACGAATCGCCCGAGGACGACGAGCCCGACGAGGATCGTGACGACAGCTCGCCCGGCGGCGACGGATCCGCCGACGACGCCGACGAGGGGGATTCCAAGAACCAGGACGTCAGCGACATCACCGCTCCCTCGATCGGCCCGAACACGAAGATCGAGAAGGAGTCGCCGCAGGAGCGGATGGCGCGCGGCGAGCAGTCCCAAACCGACGCGATGGGCCTCGACAAACATCGCGAGGTCATCGGCGGCCGCTACAGCGCCAGCCCTCTGCGCCAGGCCACCATTTACGGCCTCGTCGTCGCCGTGGTCATCGGTCTCGCCTTTGGCTTCAAGCTGCTTGCCGACGAGCTCGACCAGCCGCCGAAGACGGTTGCCGACGAGGCGCCGTGGGCAGCCGAAGACGCAGAGCAACGCGCCCCCGACCCCCTGCAGTAGCCCTTCGAATCAGTCGATGAGGCGCCTGGCCGCCGCGAGCATCTCCGTTCGCCAGGCTTCGTGATGGCCGGGATCGGCGTCGATCACCTCGACCGGGATCCGCCAGCGCCGGCCCGCCTCGCGCACAGCCGCCGCACCGGTCGCCAGCGCGCCGGCCGCTACCGCTCCTGCTCCTTCGTAGACGAAGCCTCGCACCGGCGTGTCGACGATCTCCTCGAGCATTCGCTGAAGTCGCGGTCCGTTGACCCCCTCAGCATCCCCGACCGCAGAGCCGAGTAGCCAGAAGACCACGGTCACACCCTCGACGTGGTCGCTCAGCGTCGCGATCCGATCGGGATCGGCGTCAGCGGGCTCGATCCCCGCGGCCGCGAGCGCCTCGAGGCCATCTCGACGTCGAGAGGTGCCGCGGACCAGCCAGCCATCCGCGATCAGGGCTTCGCCCAGCGAGCGGCCGCGGCAACCACAGGCGACGATCAGCGCGCGAGCCAAGGAACCGAGCTAGACCCAGGCGTCAGACGCCGTACTCGTCCTCGAGCTCGTCGAGGCGGCCGTCGTAGGTGCGCCGGGCGCGCTCGCGGATCGCCTCGTCTTCTCGCGCCATCCGGTTGGCGTCCTCTTCGGTCAGCTCCTGAGCGCCGCGGCGGCGCCGGTACTCGTTTTGCGCCGCGAGCATCTGCTCCACGTCGTCGAGCTCGAGCTGAGCCTCGACCTCATGCGATCGCGTCGGCTTCCAGTCGACGAGGTCGGCTCCGCTGCCGGGGTAGGCACGCGCCACGAGCACGAGCACGGCAGCGATCAGACCGATCATCCCGAGGGTGATGAACATGAACTCCATCCCCTCTCACCATACGCCTAGCGCCCGGCCGAAGCGCCGGCGGTTTGCGATGATCGCTCTGTGGCGGCCGCCCTGATCATCGATGCGGTGCGCTCCCCCGTCGGCCGCTTTCGCGGCGCGCTCTCGGGCGTGCGTCCCGACGATCTCGCAGCACTCACCATCGCCGCCGCCGTCGAGCGCACCGGGATCGATTCCGCCGACATCGCCGACGTCTACTGGGGCGCGGCCAACCAGGCGGGCGAGGACAACCGCGACGTCGGCCGCATGGCGGCCCTGCTCGCGGGGCTTCCGCCCGAGGTCCCGGGTGTCACCGTCAACCGCCTCTGCGCCTCCGGCCTGGAGGCGATCAACCAAGCCTCACGCTGTCTTCGCCTCGACGAGGGTCAGCTCTACCTCGCGGGTGGCTCGGAATCGATGAGTCGCGCACCATGGGTCATGGCCAAGCCGGAAGCGGGCCTGCAGCGCGGCGAGCAGACGCTCCACGACACGGCGCTCGGCTGGCGCTTGGTCAACCCGCTGATGGCTGAGCGTTACTCGACCGAGTCGATGGGCGAGACCGCGGAGAACGTCGCCGAGCGTTACGGAATCTCGCGCGAGGACCAGGACGCCTACGCGCTGCGCAGCCACGAGCGCGCGATCGCTGCCCAGGCAGAAGGCCGCTTCGATTCGCAGCTGATCAGTGTCGAAGCGCCAACCGGCGGACGCGGGGAAACGGCGACCATCGACGCCGACGAGGGCCCGCGTGCCGACGCCTCGATCGCCAAGCTCGCGAGCCTGCGCGCGGTCTTTCGCGACGGCGGCAGCGTCACTGCCGGCAACGCCTCGACCCTCAACGACGGCGCCGCCTGCGTCGTGCTCGCCTCGGAGACCAAGGCCGCAGAGCTTGGCGCGGAGCCGCTCGCCCGCTTCGTCGCCACAGGCGTCGCCGGTGTCGATCCCGCGGTCATGGGAATCGGTCCGGTGCCCGCGATCCGCAACGCGCTCGCGGCCGCCGAGCTCGACCTCGCCGACATCGATCTGATCGAGATCAACGAGGCCTTCGCTGCCCAGGTCCTCGCCTCCGCCCGCGAGCTCGAGATCGACGAGGAGCGCCTCAACGTCAATGGCGGCGCGATCGCTCTCGGCCATCCCCTCGGCTGCTCCGGGGCACGCTTGGTCACGACCCTGGCCTGGGAGCTTCGCCGTCGCGGCGCCCGTTACGGAATCGCCTCGCTGTGCGTCGGCGTCGGCCAGGGCGTCGCAACCGTGATCGAGAACCCTGCTGCGGTTTAGCTTCGCGGCTGGTGGGATAGCCTCGGGCAATGCCTCCCATCCAAGAGCTCGCCTCGGTCAACGGCGAAATCACGCCGACGGACGAGACGATGATCCCGTTGCGCGACGATGGCCTCCACCGCGGCGACGGTGTCTTCGAGGTAATCCGGCTCTATGCGGGCCGTCCTTACGCGCTCGGCGACCATCTCGACCGCCTCGAGCGCTCGGGCGCGGCGATCGATCTGCCGGTGCCGCGGGCCGAGATCGCGTCGGAGATCGCCGCCCTGCTGGAGCGAAACGGCGACGCCGACGCCCAGCTGCGGCTCCTCGTCACCCGTGGCGGCCTGCGCGTAGCCTTGATCGAGCCGCTCGCCGAGCATGCCGACGCCGTATCGCTGGCGTCGGTGACGTACTCGCCAACCGTGATCCTGACCGGGGTCAAGTCGCTCTCCTACGGCGCCAACATGCATGCCACCCGGATCGCCAAGGCGCGCGGCGCCGACGACGCCCTGCTCGTGCGCCCCGACGGGATCGTGCTCGAGGCGCCGACATCGACGATCTTCTGGGTTGCCGGCGGCGCGTTGCAGACGCCCGCGCTCGATACCGGCATTCTCGACTCGATCACGCGTCGCGCGGTTGTCGATTCGCTCGATGTCGCCGAGGGCAGCTACGAGCTCGCCGGCGCACTCTCGGCAGAAGAGGCCTTTCTCGCCTCGACCCTGCGTGAGATCCAGCCGATCTCGGCGATCGACGATCGCGTCCTCGAGCCTGGCCCGCGCACCGCGAAGGCCGCCGCCGCCTTCGCCGAGGTCGTCGCTGCCGAGCTCGGCGCGCCGGCGAGCTGATGCCCTGATGGACTTGGGGCTCACGGACGAACAGCGCCTGATCCAAGAGACCGCGCGCGACTTCACCGACAACGAGATCGTGCCCAAGGCCCGGGACTCCGATCGCGCAATGAAGTTCGACATCGAGCTCGCGCGGCGGATCGGCGAGATGGGCTACCTGGGAGCGCCCGTGGCCGAGAAGTACGGCGGCCGCGAGCTCGATTTCGTCAGCTACGGCCTGATCGTCGAGGAGATCGGCCGCGGTGACTCGGCCATGCGCACCGTCGTCTCCGTTCAGACCTCGCTGGTCTGCGGCTCGATCGAGCGCTGGGCCTCGGAGGAGCAAAAGGAACGCTGGCTGCCGCGGCTGACCTCGGGCGAGGCGTTCGGCTGCTTCGGCTTGACCGAGCCCGACACCGGCTCCGACGCCGCCAACCTTCGCACCCGAGCCGAGAAGGTCGAGGGCGGCTGGCGCATCAGTGGCGGCAAGATGTGGATCTCGCTGGGCAACGTCTGCGAGGTCGCGCTGATCTTCGCCCAGACCGATCCCGACAGCAAGCACAAGGGTCTGGCCTGCTTCTTGGTTCCCTCGGACAGCGCCGGCTTCAGCACCCAGGAGATCCACGGCAAGCTCGGCCTGCGCGCTTCCGACACGGCCGAGATCTCGCTCGACGGGGTCGAGGTCGCAGACGATGCGCTGATGGGCGAAGTCGGCGATGGCTTCAAGATCGCGATGTCTGCGCTCGACTCGGGTCGCTACTCGGTCGCAGCGGGCTGCGTCGGGATCATCGAAGGCTGCGTGCAGGCTTCGGTCGCCTACTCGACCGAGCGCAAGCAGTTCGGCGTCCCGCTCGCCAGCTTCCAGCTGGTCCAGGAGATGATCGCCGACATGATCGTGCGCCGTGACGCAGCGCGGATGCTCGTGCGCCGCGCCGGACTGCTCAAGGACGCCGGCAGGCCATCGACGATCGAGACCTCGGTCGCCAAGCTCTATGCGACCGAGTCGGCGGTCGAAGCCGCGAACCTTGCGATCCAGGTGCACGGCGGATCCGGGTACGTCGACGACTACCCGGTCGAGCGCTACCTCCGCGACGCCAGAGTGACGACCCTCTACGAGGGCACCTCGCAGATCCAGAAGCTGATCATCGGTCGCGACGCAACCGGGATCAACGCGATGTTGCCGATGGCTTCACCTCGGTGAGCTCGCTCGTTGAAGTGACCCGCGACGCCAACGTCGCCATCTGCCGCCTCAACCGGCCCGAGGCTCGCAACTCGCTCTCGCCCGAGCTGATGGACGCACTGGCAAGCGCCTTGGAGGCGCTCGACACGGAGGAAGAGGTGCGCTGCATCGTCATCGCCGGCTCAGACGAGGTCTTCGCCGCGGGAGCCGACATCACGGTTCTCGCAGCGCGCGAGTTCCATGAAGCGATGTTTCATCCCGCGGCCGCTTTCTGGCGCCGCGTCGCCAATGTCCGCACGCCGCTGATCGCCGCCGTCTCTGGATGGGCGCTGGGCGGCGGCTGCGAGCTTGCTCTGGCCTGCGACATGATCGTCGCCTCCGAGTCGGCGACCTTCGGCCAGCCCGAGATCACGCTTGGGATCATTCCCGGTGGCGGTGGCACCCAGCGGCTCGCTCGTGCGATCGGCAAACAGCGTGCGATGGAGCTCGTGCTCACCGGCCGGCGCTTCGATGCCAAGGAGGCAGAGGCGATGGGAATCGTCAACCAGGTCGTCGCCAAGGGGAAGTGGCTCGAGGCGGCACTCGAGCTTGCCCACACGGTGGCCCGGCGCCCGCCGCTGGCGGCGCGCCTGGCCAAGCAGGCGGTCCTCGTCGCCGAGGAGACGGCGATGTCGGCCGGGCTCGAGTCGGAGCGGCGGCTGTACGAGCTGGCGATGGCGACCGAGGACCGCGTCGAGGGCATGCAGGCGTTTCTCGAGAAGCGAAAGCCGGAGTACCGAGGCCGTTGACCGCTGCGCTCGTAGGCGTGGCGGGCGCCGGCACGATGGGAGCGGGCATCGCGCAGCTCGCCTGCCTCGGCGAGCGTGAGACGAAGCTCTGGGACCCGAGCCCCGACGCGCTCGAGACAGGCTGCAAGCGGCTGCTCGCGGACCTCGCCCGGGGCACCGAGCGCGAGCGCTGGGGCGCCGCGGAGGCCGAGGCCGCGGCGGCCCGGCTGCAGCCAGCCACAACGCTCACCGAACTGGGCGAGTGTGAGATCGTGATCGAGGCGGCGCCGGAGGATCTCGAGCTCAAACGCGAGCTGTTTGCGAAGCTCGAGCGGGTCTGCGCTCGCGAGGCCGTTCTGGCAACCAACACCTCCTCGATCCCCGTCGCTGAGATCGCCGCTCACGCAGAACGCCCACAGCTGATCTGTGGCATGCACTTCTTCAACCCTCCGGCGCTGATGAAGCTCGTCGAAGTCGTCGCGGCGCCGGCGACGACCGAGCCGGCACTTGCGGCGGTGACCGCGCTCGCCGCCGACATGGGCCGCACCGCGATTCGCTGTACCGACTCCCCCGGCTTCATCGTCAACCGCTGTAACCGTCCATATGCGCTCGAGTCACTGCGCATCCTCGAAGTGGGCGCCGCCACTCATGCTCAGATCGATGCCGTGATGCGAGAGGACGGCGGCTACCCGATGGGCCCTTTCGAGCTCATGGACCTGATCGGGATCGACGTCAACCTCGAGGTCGCGCGCTCCTTCTATCGCCAGCGCGCCGAGCCGCGGTGGCAGCCGAGCCCGATCTCAGAGAGCGTGGTCGCCGCCGGCCGACTGGGGCGAAAGACCGAGCGCGGGTTCTACGAGTACGTCGATGGCAAGCGGGTCGATGCCGGCGTTGATGCGCTCGACGCCGAACGGCGACAGGAGATCCTCGAGCGGGTGATCGCTCAGCTCGTCAACGAGGCCTGCTTCGCCGTCGAGGAAGGCGTGGCCGAGCCCGGTGACGTCGACCGCGCGATGAAGCTCGGGCTCAACCACCCCCGTGGGCCGTTCGAGTGGGCCGAGAGGCTCGGCCCGAAGCGGGTTACGAAGATTCTCGATGCGCTCGACGGTGGAGCGGACCAGCGCTACCGCCCGGCAGACCGGCTGCGACGACTGGCGAGCTCGGCCGACCACGGCTGAGCCGTCCGCCGGCCGCGAGCCAGGAGCCCACCAGGATCAGGCCGAGACCAGTGATTGTCGCCAGCGTGATCGTCTCGTCGAGCAGCGTCACCCCGTAGACCACGGCGAATCCAGGGGCGAGGTAGGTGACGATCCAGGTGCGCGCAGGGCCAACCGTCGCGATCAGGCCGTAGAGAATCGTGAAGGCGACGCCGGTGCCGACCGCGCCGAGCGCGATCACCGCTGCCACCGGGCCGAGGCCGGGCGCCTGCGCGGGAAAGCCGATCACGGCGACAGGGGCCAGCAGAACGGTGCTTGCGGTGACGATCCAGGCGGCGGCCCCGATCGGCGGGTGCGCCGCGAGGCGGTGCTTGACGATGAGGCCGCCGACCGCATAACCGAGCCCGGCGAGGATCACGGCGAAGGCGCCGAGCAGCTGCTCGCCCTCCCCCCCGAGATCGACCCCGAGCAGGACGCCGACACCGGCAACTCCGACCAGGAGGCCGGCCAGGCGCGAGCCTTGGGAACGCTCCTGCTGGTCGACCCAGATCGCCAGCAGCGCCGTAAACAGGGGCGCCGATGTGACCAGGATCCCGGCCAGCGATGAGGAGATCTCCTGCTGGCCGGCGGCGATCAACACGAACGGGCCGGCGACTTGAATCGCGCCGAGGGCGATCACCGTCCAAGCTCTGCCGGCAAAGCCCGAGAGTGCGCCGCGGGAGCCGGCCAGCACGAGGAGCACTGCGGCCCCGAGCGCGACCCTCAGCCAGGCGATCATCCCGGGTGAGAAGTCGCGCAGGCCGATCTCGATGAACAGGTAGCTAGCCCCCCAGATCGCACCGAGGATGAAGAGCAGGGTCCAGGCGCGTCTGTTCACGGCAGCGAGATTAGAAGCTCGAACAGCCCGCACCTATTCGCTTTCGAGATCGCGGCGATAAGCGTCACGCCTGTACTAACGAACCAGCGCTCGCTCGCGTGAGCCGGCTAGTTCTTCTTGCGCCGCTTGACCCGCTCGCAGTTATTGCGAACCCGGTCCCTGCGGTCGACCTTGGCGCGGTCGCGCTTGCCGCGCCCGCAGCTGACGCGATCGCGAACGCCGTCGCGCGCCGCGATGCGGTCGTTGCCCTTGCCGCCGCCAAGCTCGTCGGCGCCGCGGCCGCCACCGAGTCGGTCGTTGCCGTTGCCGCCGCTGAGGCAGTCAGCGCCGCGGCGGCCCTTGAGACGATCCTTGCCGCCGCCCCCCTTGATGCGATCGCCGTCCTCGGTGCCCGTGAGGCGGTCTCGCTTGTTGGTGCCGGAAATCCGGTTGCCGCAGGCACGCTTCTTGTCGGCGCCGCCGCCGATCGTCGAGCTCGCTTCGCGCACCGGGATCGCCAGCGACACCCTTGCGAGCTCGAGCGACGACGGTTCGTCGGTGGCGCGCACGAACGGGGTGTCGTCCTGCGCAAGCTCGATCCGGATTCGATGCCCGGCACCGAAGCGCCAGCCGTTGCCGTGGAGGTCCATGCGAAGCGTGCCGGCAGCGGCCTCGGCCGCCGTCACCCGCCGCGGCCCTCGATCGACCAGCGCGGCGCTGCCGTCGGGCGAGACGTCGTAGAGGCGGGCGTTGAGCTGCAGGCCGTTGCTCGAGCCGGTCAGGGCAAAGTCCACGGTCGCCCTGGTCGCGCCGATCATCGTCGCCGGGCCAGGCAGCGGATCGCTGCTGTAGGAGGCGATGCCGACGCCGGCGACCCTGGTCTCGGTCGGGCATTCGCCGCCGTTTGAGAGCAGGTTGCCGAACGGGTCGGCGTTGGTGGCATGGGGGTTGGCCGGGACCTTGGAGAGCGTCTGCTGACCTCCCGAGAGCTCGATCGTGAGCGTGTTCGGCGCCAGCTGCTCGAACGTCGGCGCGGTGAACAGCTCACCGGGCTCGTCGACGGGGCCCGCCCCGGCGTTGTCCTCGCAGATCTGAAGCGAGGCCGTAACGTCCGAGCTCGGTGCAGCCGGCGCCGGGTTGGCGCTGGGCTCGGCGTAGTGGTCGACGAAGTCGTTGAGCCGCGAGGTGGCGCCGATGCGCTGGCGTCCCGAGGGCGCCGTGTTGTAGTCGCCGCCCGGATAGTCGGTGTAGGCGCAGACGCGCCGCGCCGCCTCGCCGCCGGTGTCGCAGATGTCGCCCCACTCCTTG
Organism: Solirubrobacterales bacterium; assembly: GCA_046716525.1. Taxonomy (GTDB): domain Bacteria; phylum Actinomycetota; class Thermoleophilia; order Solirubrobacterales; family 70-9; genus WHSW01. The sequence continues at coordinate 6,941 of JBKJXG010000060.1, read as the reverse complement.
GCCTTGTTCTGGACGAAATGCTGGTAGTCGCCGTAGTACTGCTGCACCGGATACCCGGGCACCGTCGCCAGCAGCCTGTTGACCATGCGCCGGTTCTCGGAGGCGGGGAAGAGCGGATCGGTCAAGGTGCCAGAGTTGAACACCGGGATCCGGTAGCTCGCGTCGGTCGCGATCCTGTCGAAGAAATCGTTTTGGTAGTAGGCCGAGCGCTCGCGCATGAAGCGGGGCAGCGTCGTCGCCAGGGTGTCGGCGCAAGCCGGGTTGTTCTCGAGCGGGTAGGAGGCCTGAAGGCACGTGAACGCCTCAGTGATCTCGGGCGGGAAGGTCGTGTGGCTGGTGTGGGCGGAGCTGCCGGTCGCATACAGCGCGCTGACGATCGACGTCTTAGGCACCCCAACGGGAGCACCTCCGCCCGGGCAAGCCTGACCGTCGAGATCGAGCGGGCCGGTCGTGCAGCCGTCGGCGGCAGGCAACTCGCCCGGGAGCTGAGAGTGGATGCCGTTGGGAATGAGGCTGTAGGCGAGGTCGGTCCAGCCGTAGCGCGGTGCTATTACGGACAGTCCCATCGCGGCGGCGGTCCCGGTCTCGGCGAGGTCGCAGCTCCACTTCGGGTCGGTGAGGGCGAGCCAGGCAAAGCCGCCGCCGTAGGAACCGCCCGTTGCGACGACGTTTGTCCGATCGATCTCGACGTCCTCGCCGGTGATGTCGTCGAGGCCTGCCGCCGGGCCGTCGGCGGCGCCGAAGACCTGGCAGGCGAGGTGCTGGTAGTCGTTGATCTCGAAGCTGCGCGAGTCGAGCTGTGTCTGGCCGCTGGAGCCGCGGTCTTGGTTGTTGACGAAGCCACGCGCCGTGTAGTTGACGACGACGTAGCCACGGGAGGCGAACCAGAGGTTGTTGTAGTGCCAGCGCTCGTTGAAGGCGCCGGGCTCGGTCGATCCCGAGGCCGGCGCCGCGCGTCCGTCGATCGTCGTCGAGGCTTCCCAGCTGGTCTTGTCGCCACCGCAGCAGCCGTGCATGAAGAACAGCAACGGATAGCCGCCGGCGGGCGGCGGCGTGTCGGGAAGCGTGATGTCGACGTCGAGCCCGACCGTGCCGTCAGCCGGGTTGGCCCCCGCCATCGCCGCCGCGTCGCCGGCCTTCGGCGGCAGCTCGGTGAAGCCGTCGCCGCCGTATTTGGCCGGGACGGTGATCGCCGCGGCGCCGGTGAGGTTGGGGACGAGACCGCCTGCCATCGGGACGCCGTCGTCGCATTTCCACACGCTTGGGCCCGGGAAGTCGGGCGTCGGATCGATCTCCGCGCAGCTGGCGGGCATGTGCAGGGTCGGCGCGATCGCGCCCTGCGCGGGCGCGGCAGCAATCGCCGCTGCTGCGACCGTCAGCCCTGCCAGGGCCCCGAGTGTCCACCTGCGCGCCAGATCCGCTCCTCTCTCGTGGCCGACTGTACTCTCACCGCGAAGTGCGGGTGCCGATTCTCACCAGAGTCTGGTTGGCGGTGGCGGTGGCGATCGCCTCGACCGCGACGGCCGCGGTCGTGATCGTGAACACACCTCGGGCATCGGCCGATGGCGCCGCGGCGCTGGCGCCGGATCTCGTCACCCTGCCGATTCATCAGGAGGATCTCTTCGTCGGGCGCGAGGACGGCAAGCTGCTGCTTCGCCTCTCCAACGAGGTCGCCAACATCGGCTCCGGACCGCTGGAGATCTTTCCCAGCGAGAGCTCGACCGATTGTGACGGCGACGGCGATCCGGCCAACGACCGCGACGCGGCCCAGCGTCTCTACGAAGACTCCAACGCCAGCGGTGCCTTCGAGCTCGGAGTCGACGGCGTCGCAGCCGAGCGAGGCTTTGGCTGCATGCGCTACCACCCGCGCCACGATCACTGGCACCTGCTCGACTTCACCCACTACCGGCTGCGGCGCGAGGCCGACGCGAAGCTCGTGCGCCAATCACAGAAGATCGGCTTCTGTCTCACCGACGCTCGCCAAGCCTTCGCCGTCGCCGGCTCACCCGCGACGCCGGTCTACCCGCTCGATCAGGGTGCTCTGATTCCCTGCGACGCCGGCTCGACGCAGGGAATCTCTGTCGGCTGGGCCGACGAGTACGCCTTGGCGCTTCCAGGCCAGCAGCTGGACATCAGCGGGCTCGAGACCGGGCGCTACTGCCTCAGCTCACGCGTCGACCCCAGCAACGTGCTCGCCGAGAGCCAGGATCTCAACAACGTCCGCCGCGTGCGCCTGCTGCTCGAGCCCGACAAGCTGCGGGTGCGCAAGCTCAGCCGCGGTTGCCGTATCAGTCCGTAACTGCGGTCGCCTGCCCGGCCGGGCTCGGCGCGACCTCGTCCGGCTCGCCTCCCGGCATCCAATGGGCCTCTGGCGACGGCGGCGTGTCACGCAGATACCACTCGGCGTCGAGCGCGCCCATGCAACCGGTGCCTGCCGCTGTCACCGCCTGGCGATAGGTGTGATCGACGAGATCGCCGATCGCAAAGACCCCGGCAAGATTGGTCTTGGTCGACTTGCCTTCGGTGATCACGTAACCCTCATCGTCGGTCTCGACCTGATCGCTGACGAGCTCGGAGCGCGGGATGTGGCCGATCGCGACAAAGGCGCCGGTGACCTCGAGCTCGTCGAGCTCCTCGGTCTCCGCGTTTCGCAGCCGGATCGCTCGCAGCTTGCCGTCGTCGCCGGCGAGGAACTCCTCGGGCACGAACGGTGTCTTGACCGCGATGTTGTCTTTCTCGAGCGCGCGGTCGGCCATGATCTTCGAGGCGCGAAACTCGCCGCGCCGATGCACGATCGAGAGGTCGGAAGCGTATTTGGAGATGAAGATCGAGTCCTCCATCGCCGAGTCGCCGCCGCCGATCACGGCGACGTTCTGATCCTTGAAGAAGGCGCCATCGCAAACGCCGCAGGTGGAGACGCCACGCCCGGCGAGCTCGAGCTCGCCGGGAATGCCCAGGCGCTTGGGCTCTGCGCCCATGGCGAGAATGATCGTCTTGGCGACGTACTCGTCGTCACCGACGAAGACGCGCTGAACACCGCCGTCAGAGAGCTCGACGCGGTCGGCGTCGTCGGTGACGAACCTGGTTCCGAAACGCTCTGCTTGTGCGCGGAACTCGTTCATCATCTCCGGGCCCATGATCCCGTCGGGATAGCCCGGATAGTTCTCGACGTCGGTGGTGTTCTGCAGCTGACCGCCCCACTGAAAGCCCTCGATCAGCAGCGGCTCGAGGTTCGCGCGGGACGCATAGAGGGCGGCGGTGTAGCCGGCGGGCCCACCGCCGAGGATGATCAGGTTCTCGGTTTGGTTATCGCTCATCTTCTCTTCGTATCCGATCTTGCCTAAGTATCACATACTTTACTTTATGAAGTAATGGCAGGCCCGGGCAGCTGCTCGCCCGCGCCCGGAGCCGCCGACGGGCTTCGCTGCTCCCAGCGGTGCACGGTGCGCCGCAGCTGAAAGAAGGCGATGACGCCGGGCACCAGCGGCAGCCAGAAGGCGATCAGCCGGTAGACCAGGACGGCGGGAAAGACGACGCTTGCCGGCAGCCCGAAGATGACGAAGGCACCGACGAGTCCGGCGTCGACGCCGCCGACTCCGCCCGGCAGCGGCAAGAGGTTGGCGACCATGCCAACGAAGAACCCCTGGACGACCACGGCCAGGGAGACATCCACCCCGAACGCCTTGAAGGCGGCGGCGAGAATCGCGATCTGCGTCGCCCAGAAGCCGATCGCTCCGATCACCGCGAGCCCGCCTCGGCCACCCCTCGAGGGCTCGCGAATGAAGCGGATCGCCTCGCGGGTACCGACCGCAAGCGTCGAAGGCACGGTCGCAAGCCGGCGCAGCGTGCGTCCCCAGAAGCCCTCCTGCGACGCCTTGGAGATTCGCTTCTCGAGGTCTCCCGGGACCAGTGCGAAAAGCAAGAAGGTGAGGATCACGCCCCCGGCAATCGCAGCCGGGACGACCGTCATCCCCGCCGGCGCCGGCCCGTTGAAGACCCCGCTTCGCAGGAGGATGCCGTTGATCACCAGCGTCAGCATGTAGACGGCGTAGAGGAGGACGTTGAAGGCGACCATTCGCGCCGCCGCGTCCTTCTGCGCCATGCCGGCCTTTCGCAGCGCCCAATAGGTGAGGATGATCCCGCCAGCGCCACCGGCCGAGAACAGGCGTGTCGCGGCCAGGCCCGCCATCGTGATCTGATACGACTCGCGCCAGTTCAGCGTCAATGCCTCCCCGACCACTCCCTTGAACAGGGCGACGTAGGAGGCGAACATCAAAAAGACGAAGACGAGCGCAACCCCGATCCAAACCGGGTCGCCGTTGTCGAGTTTCTTCGCCCCGGGGTCGTCACCGACACCGACGACCTGGGGGAAAAGCAGGTAGACGGCGACGACGGCGAGCAGCGCGATGACGATCGTCTGCACGATCCGCTTCGGGCTCTCGAAGAACTTGGGCTCGGCGTTGTCATCAGCCGGCTCGGAGGCCCGTACGGCGGCGGACAAATCGCCAGCGGCAACCAGGAGCGTCGTATCGAGCTCTTCCCCCCCTTGATCACCGGACGCGTTGGAACGAGACATACCGCCCCCCAATCCTCGCAGGCGGGCTGGTCGACCGGGGAACGCCCTACAGGTCAGCCGCTGGAGGCGATCTGCTCGAGCCTGCGCAGGACCCCGTTGACCGCCTCGACGACCGGCTCTGCGAGCGGCTCGCCGCGGCGCACGAGCGCAACCACCGCAGCACCGGCGATGAGATCGGTGACGTAGTGCTCGCCGAGATAGACCAGCGCCAGGCCCAGCGTCGCGGCGTAAGCGGCTCCGAGCGCTCCCGGCACGGGCCCTGCCTCCGCCAGCAGGATCGCCGCCATCACGGAGCTGGCGAAGTGAAGCGACGGCATCGCCGCCCAGGGGTTGCCGTTGGCCGTCTCGTAGATGCGATCCCAAAACGGTCCCCACACCTCTTCTCCCACGTCGAGCATCAATCTGCGGACCTCCGGACGCGCCTCGATCACCACCTGCTCGGCGACGTCTGAGGAGATGTGCTCCACCGGGCGCTCGAGGTAGCCGTTCTCCGATGCCCACCACGGCGGTGCCGTCGGCAGCGCGAAGTAGAGGGCGCAGCCGATGTCGTAGGTCGCCGCCATCTGGCGGGCGGCCCTCGGGAAGCGGTCGAGGTGGCGACGCTGGATGAACAGCAGCGTCAGGTGCGGCTCGAAGAACCAGGCCCAGTGGACGATCGAGAGGACGCGGTCGATAGCCGTGACCTCCCCGAGGCGCGAGAGTCGGCGCTGGAGCCGAACGCTGGGCAGCTCACCACGCCCGATCCACTTGTCTGCGACGATCGGATAACGAACTTCGAGCCGGCGTCGCAGCGCCTCGGGATCGTCGTAGGGGAGCTCGTGAGCGATCGTGAAAGCCCACATCTGAAACGAGTAGAGGACGACATCGCGGGTCTTGGTTCTTGGGCGCAGGACGGCGACGGCGAGCGGGCCGCTGACGACTGCCGCCGTGGTCACAGCTGGCGGAATCCGCAGGCGATGGCGCGCCAGCGGGACCGCGAGCGCCGCTCCGAGAGCCGCCGCGGCGGACACGCGGACCGCCGCGCGCAGCGCGGGCGATGGGCGGCGCGAGGACCGATGGCGGCGCAAGCGCGGCGAGTATAGGCGCCCACCCGCCAGGGCGCTGGAGCCTGTAATCGTGCCCGGCGACGGTCGCGCCGCCCATCCTTATTAGAATGACGCCGCCTTGAGCCGCCGCGCCCTCCCGCTCGCTTTCCTCGTCGCTGTGCTCGCCCTGATTTGGGCAGCGGCGCCCGCGTACGCGATCAGCCTCGGCCCCGAGGAGGCGCATTCTCCCAACGCGGAGAGCATGCGCTCGGCCTATTGGGTGATGATCGTCGTCACCGTCGCGATCTTCATCGGCATCAACGCCGTGCTGATCGCGGCCGTAGTCAAGTTCCGCGAGCGTCGCGGGCGCGAGCCCTCCCGCTTTGCTGCCGGCCGCGGGGCCCTGCGCCCAGTCGGAGCCGCGTTGAGCGTATTCGCGCTGGTGATCTTCGTCTACGGCGTGATCGTCACCGCCAACGTGCGTGAGATCGAGCCCTCCGGCCCCGACGGCCTCGGCGCCAGCGCGAGCGCGCAGGTAGGCGTCGAGGGCGTTCCGACTGCCACCGGGCTGGAGGAGGCCGAGCAAATGGCAACTGGCGACGAGCCGACCGGCGACGAGCAGCCCGCCGGCTCTTCAGCGCTCGAGATCGATGCGATCGCGCAGCAATGGATGTGGCGGTTCGAGTATCCGGGAGGCACGGTCGGCAAGCGAACCTTCTCCTACGGCGAGCTCGTCGTACCTGTCGATACCGCGGTAATCCTCAACATCACCTCGACCGACGTCCTGCACACATGGTGGGTGCCGGCGCTGGGCGGTCAGGTGCAGGCCGAGCCGGGCGACGTCAGCCAGACGTGGTTCAAGGCCGACGAGGTCGGCCGCTACCCGGGCCGCTCGACGGTCTTCTCGGGAACCGGGTACCCGACGATGCGCGCCTGGGTCAAGGTTGTCTCGGTGCCCGAGTACACGAGCTACGTCGAGCAGCTCTCCGAGGACTTGAACGAAGCCCAGGGAATCGTCGTCGACGAAGCCGCCGCGCAGGAGGAGGCGCAGTGACCCCACCGAACACCACCGTCGCCCCCGCTCGGCCCGAGGTCGTGACCCGCGGCGTTCACCCGCAGCGCCAGGCTTGGATCGAGCGCGCGACCAGCGCCGACCACAAGACGGTCGGCGTCATGTACATCGCCACCGCGCTCAGCTTCCTCGCGCTGGCCGCGTTGGAGTTCCTGCTCATGCGCGTGCAGCTGATCGTGCCCGAGAACACGTTGATCAAGCCCGAGATCTTCGACCGGCTGGTGAGCGCAGCGCCGATCACCCTCGTCGTGCTTGCGGCGATCCCGCT
>JBKJXG010000059.1:0-2972 GCA_046716525.1 Solirubrobacterales bacterium | reverse complement strand
CGCCAGCGTGAAGGCGATCTTCCGGCGGATCTCCGGAACCGCGAAGGCATTCGCGATCGTCCGGAGCATCTAGTTGGCCGTCCAGAAACGTGGTGCCTGAAACTGCGAGTCGCAGGCGCCGGCTGGCAAGGACGCAGGGAGCCCGCATGGCAGAGCCATGGGGGCGACTGAGGACGCAGCCACGGCGGCGACCTGCGGCCGCGGTTTCGGGTGCAACGTTCCTGGGCGGTCCACTATGAGTCGATCGGTACGCGGCGAGTCACCTGGCCGGCGAGGGGAAGCTCGACCTTGAGGATGCCGTCCACATAGCTCGCCTTGGCGCGCTCTGCGACGACGTCGGCGCCGAGCTCGACCACGCGCCGAAACGGCCCGGCCTCGATTTCGACCTGCTGGTAGACGCGCCCCTCTGTCTCCTGCACCGGCCGCTCGCCGGTGATCACCAGCTCGCGCCCGGCGACCTCGAGGTTGACGCTGTCGGGGTCGACTCCAGGCAGCTCGGCCTTGACCACCGCCCGCGGCTCGTCGCCGCAGTAATAGACGTCGACTCGCGGCGAGAACCCCGACTGGGCGCGAGGGACGCGGGTCCACTGCTCGGCGAAGGAATCGCCGACGAGCTCATCCATCTCGCGCCACATGCGCTCGAAGTTGACCAGTAAGTCGCGCTGCCGGCTCATATGACAAAGGTAGTCGCTCGATACCCGCGTCAGGGCTCGAAGACGTCGCCGGCCCTCGCGACCTCCACATCCGAGCCGAAGCCGGCCGCGCCTTGTTCTCTCACCCAGGCGGCGTCGAGCTCATCGGAGACGTGGGTCAACACGAGCCGGCGCGCGCCGGCGCGCTTGGCGTGATCGCCCGCCTCCCCTGGCGTCAGGTGCCCTCGGATCCCCGTGCGCTCAGGTCGCGGCAGCGTTGCCTCGAGGAAGAGCAGGTCCGTATCGCGCGCAAACTCGACGATCTCCTCGCAGGGACGCGAGTCGGCGCCGAAGGTGAAGCGCCCTTCCCCGTGGCTCGATGTGAACTCCACCGCGTGCGTGAGGATGAGGTGCGGCACCTCGGCGAACCTCACCTTCAACGACCCGATCTCGACCGTGGACTCGCTGTCGTAGTCCTCGACCACGAATGCCTGCTCGATCAACTCCTCGTCGCCCCACGCTCCGACGACGGTGCGCAACACCTGGCGCGCGCCGGGCGGCACGATCAAGCGCGGTCGGGCGGGGTCATCGGTACCGGGATGGCCGGCCACCGGAACCGGTTGCTGGCGCGGCGTCAGCAGCAGCGCGTATGCGTAGGGGATGAGATCGATGCAGTGGTCGGCGTGGACGTGGCTGATCACGACCGCGTCGAGATCGGTGTAGTCGACGTGCTCGCGCAGCTTGCCGAAGACGCCGTTGCCGCAATCGAGCAACACGGTCGTCTCGCCGTCCTCGATCAGATATCCGCTGCAGGCGCCGCCGGCGTCCGCCCAGGCCGGCGACTTGCCCAGCACCGTGATCCTCATCGGCGGGACTCTAATCACCGCAAACGCCGGAAACCGCGGTCGCTGCCACTTGCAGAAGTTGTGGCGATTTGCGTGATTCGACGATGCGCGCCGTCGACGCCGCTGCTTTGATCGCAGCTCGGTTCAGCAAATCACTGAGAGAGGGCAGAGTTGATCGAGTTAGAGCAGGCAACGGAGATCGCCGTGGCGCTTGGGCTGCGCCGCAAGGGCGCGGTCAAACGACGGCGCAAGAACGGACGCAGCTGCGAGGACTGCTTCTTTCATCGCAACATGCTCTGCGCCCTAGACCTCGACGAGCCCTGCTCGACCTTTCGGCCGGCTACGGCCAACGGCCTCGTGCCGCCGCGCCAGCCGTCATTGCTGGTTCGCGAGACGGAAGCGATCGCCCCCGCGGCTTAGCGTCAATTCGCGCTCGATCGATGGTTCGCTGGCGCTAGAATGGCGACCATGTCGACCCAGCGCAGCTCCCAACTGAGCGCATCGCCACCGCTGTTCGCGAGCCGGTTTTTGGATTTCTTCTCGAGGATCCATCCGGTCGTGCCGGCGCTGATCTACATCCCGGTCATCAGCGGCCTCGTGGTCGCGGGCGCGGGCGCCGGTCAGGGCGCGCTGACGATCCTCGCGCTGACGGCGGCCGGCCTGTTCATCTGGACGTTGTCGGAGTACTGGCTGCACCGCAAAGTCTTTCACTGGGACCCCGACCACCCGATCGGTCACCGGCTTCACTTCATCATCCACGGGGTTCACCACGACCACCCCAACGACAAGATGCGACTGGTGATGCCGCCTGGAGCATCGATCCCGCTGGCGCTCTTGTTCTTCGGCCTCTTCTGGCTGGTGTTCGGGGCACCCAGCGCATACCCGCTGTTCGCCGGGTTCCTGGTCGGTTACCTGATCTACGACTACATGCACTACTACCTCCACCACGCCGTTCCGAGAACGAAGCTCGGCAAGAGCCTTCGCGAGCAGCACATGCGCCACCACTTCCAAGATCACCGCTTCGGATACGGCGTCTCCTCACCGCTCTGGGACGCGGTCTTCAAGACGCTGCCCAGCACTCGCCGAGCTGATCCTCAGTAGAAACGTTCTGGCTGTGGCAGCGCTACACAGTGTTACTGTGTAGCGAGAGTCAGCCAACGTGAACAGTGAATAAAAGGGGATCCAGATGCCAGCCAACTCCACTGCGGTTGACGAAGCCGCAAGCCTGATTCGCAAGCGCCTCGCCGAGCTCGACGAGGAGCGCGGCCAACTCGAGCGCGCCCTAGCGAGCCTAAGCGGCGTGCGCCAAGCCAAGCGCGGCCCGGGACGTCCGCGCGGCGCGGCCGGCCGTCGGTCTGCCAAAGGCGGGGGTCACAAGCGACGCCGGCGCGGTGGAACCCGTGCCGACCAGGCGGTGAAGCTGGTTACAGACGAGCCCGGAATCTCGGCCTCGCAGATCGCCGAGAAGATGAAGATCAAGCCGAACTACCTGTAT
>JBKJXG010000058.1:0-8404 GCA_046716525.1 Solirubrobacterales bacterium | reverse complement strand
CAAACCACAAGCCGCGGGCGTCTGCCGGAGCGAACGCGCAAATGCGGTGAAAAAGGGGAGAAGGAGGGAGCTACTTGGCTTCGGCGACGATCGTCTTGACCTTGGCGACCGCACCGCCGGCGAGCTCGATCTCGACCATGTAGGTGCCGATGTCTCGAATCGGCTCGTCGAGGCGGATCTTCTTGCGATCGATCTTGAGGCCACGAGCCTCGGCGATCGCGTCGGCAATCTCGGCATTGGTGACAGAGCCATAGAGCTTTCCGTCCTCGCCCGCGCGGTGCTGGATCGTCAGCACCGTCTTCGAGAGCAGCGCTGCCGTTTCACCGGCGCGCGCCTCGGCTTCGCGCGCGGACTTCTCGGCCGACTCGCGGCGGCGCTGCGCCTCGTCGAGCGACGCCTGGGTCGCCGGCTGAGCGAGCTTGCGCGGGACGAGGTAGTTGCGCAGGTAGCCGGAGGAAACGTCGACGGCATCGCCGGCCGCACCGAGGTCCGTCACATCCTTGAGCAGGATCGCCTGCGCCATCGCCGCCGGTCCTATCTCTCGCCGACGTACGGAAGCAGCGCCAGTTCTCGGGCGCGACGAACCGCCAGGCCGAGCTGCTGCTGGTGACGGCGCGAAAGGCCGGTGACGCGACGGGAGCGAACCTTGCCGCGATCGGAGATGAAGCGGCGAAGCATGTTCAGATCCTTGTAATCGATGTTCTCGACGTTGATCCGCGTGTACTTGCGCGGGCGAAAGCGATCGCCGAAACGCCCGCGACGACGGGCGCCGGGACCGGCAGGGGTCGGCTGAGCGCGCTGCTTGCGGGCCATTAGCGGCCGCCTCGGGTGTCGGTGATCATCGTCATATCGCGCAAACGCGCCGCACTACTGGCGGCGCCGGGTGCGGATTGTAGGGAATTGATTCTCGAGCTTGCCTCGCCAGGCTTGGCGCCACTAGGACGGCGGGGGCCAAGCCGGGCAAGGAAGAGGGAGCGTGGCGTGCTTTGCACGCGAGCGACTGATGACGCCGCCAGGCGGAGGCGGCCCGCCGTTAGAACGGCGGGGGCCGGCAGCCCGCCGTTCTAAAACGGGATGTCGTCGTCTGAAGCGCCTATAGCCGCCGGCTGTGGGCTATCGAAGTCGGAGGTGTCGGCGGGGGTATCGGACTTGCTGGCCTGGAATCGTTCTCCGCCACCTTCCTGAGCAGCGCCGTCGCGGCTACCGAGAAACTGCACCGAGTTGGCGATGATTGCCACCTTCTGGCGCTTGCCCGAGCCGTCCTTGGCTTCCCACTCGCTCCAATCGAGCCGTCCCTCGACCGCGACCGGGCGGCCCTTGCTCAGATAGGTGGAGCAGTTCTCACCCTGGGCGCCAAAAACCGTGACGTCGAAGTAATTCGGCTTGTCGATCCAGTTGCCGCTGCCGTCCTTGCGGCGCGAGTTGACAGCAACGCGCATCTCGCATACGGCCATCCCACTGTTGGTGCTCCGAAGCTCGGGATCGCGGGTCAAATTCCCGGTGATCACGACCACGTTCATGTTCGTTGCTGCCACTTAGATCAGTCCTCTCAAAATTTGCTTTCTCCGTCCCCAGTCTAAGAGGGCGACCGGCAGCTTCTCGCCCCCGGCGACCGCGAACAGCGGAAAGAGCGGGAACTACTCGGAGGCGGGCGCCGGCTCAGCCGGAGCCTCAGGCGCGGCGGCTGCCGGCTCGGGCGTATCTGCGGCGGGTTCTGTGGCCGCCGCGGGTTCGGCCGGAGCCGTCGCCTCGGCGTCTGCGGCCGGTTCCTCGGCCGCCGGAGCGGGCGGGTCTGCCGAAGGCGCGGGCACCTGCGCGGCCGCAGCGGCCGCCGGTGCCGCGGCTGGCGGCGCCGGGTCGTCGTAGTCGTCGCGTCGACCACGTCCACCGCGGCCGCCGGGGCGCCCGGAAGACGCGCTGGCAAGCGAGACCGGGGGTCCCGGTTCGATCACCGGCGAGTCGGGATCGACCTTGAAGATGCGGAAGCGCAGGACGCCATCGGTGATGCGGAGGTTGTGATTGAGCTCGTCGAGCAGAGGGCTCTCCGTTTCGAAGCGAAAGAAGCGGTAGTCGGCCTCGTTTCGTTTCTCGATCTCGTAGGCGAGCTTGCGCAGGCCCCACGCCTTCTCGGCCTTGAGGCTGCCGGTGGACTCGATCCGGGTACGCGCATCCGACGCGATCTTGTCGCGCTGCTCGTCCGGAGACTCCGGATCGAGCATCAACACGAGTTCATATTCGGACACGCTCATAAGCGGCGGTCGACTATAGCGATGCGCAATCGCATTGCCTATGCGCCGATCTGGGCATGGAGGGGGCGCGACGTGGGCGTCCGGGGTTGTTGGCCGCAGATGCTCAGAAGCAGAGTCCGCTGGAGGAACGTGGCCCGCGCCGGGGCGATCGGTGCCGGGGCGATCGGTGCGATTGCTGCGCTGCCGATGCTCCTCGAGGCGCCTGACCCGCGGCCATTGCCGGCCGACGTCGGGCTCGGCAGCGGCGCGACGGGCGCTCAAGCGTTCGTCTCAACCGGCAAGGCCTCCGCCTCGCCGGCGCATGCCGCAGCGCACGGTCCTCAGCGTCCCCCGAAGGGGACGGGGTCGAGACGCCGTGAGCCCGTGCCGAGCATGCGGCGTGGGCGCGGTCTCGAAGACGAGCGCGATGCCGATCGCAAGCCGCAACCCGACGAAAGCACGGAGAGTGAGCTCGAGCCGGCCAGCATTGCCCCGGCGCCGCCCGCCGGTGCCCCTGCCGCGGCGCCCGAGCCCGTTTCGGGGCCGCCACCATCGCCGGTCTCGACACCGCCCCGGCCACCTGATCCGCCCCCGGCGCCCGAAACGGCTTCTCCTGACCAAGCCGGACACGCCCAACCCCCTCCCGGTCCCAGCCAGTTCGGCTTCGAGCGATGAACAGGAGACCGCTTATGTCCGGTAGCCGACGGCAGATCCTTCTCCTCGGCGTGCTCGCCGCCGTGGCGGGTTGCCTGCTGCTCGCGTCGCGCGCCGACGCGGGCAACTACGTCGTCACGCAGTGCGGCCCGAGCAACCCGAGCGCCGGCCAGGCGACCTGGGAGTCCTCGAACGCGAGCTATCAACCGCGCTCGCGCTGCGGGGTCGATGACGGCGGCCTGCAGGCGTTTCACGACGCCGAGCAGTCGGGCCTCCATCACTTCGGCGCTTGGGTCTGGCGTGCTCCGGCCGGAACCGTCTTCACGAGCATCCAGGCCAACGCCAGCTTGACCAACCAAGCCGGCCACCAGGGTCAACTCGTGGCGACACGCCCGGGTGGCGAGCTCGCCGTCTTCGGCGCCGAGCACGCCGACTTTCGCGTCCATCAGCTCGACGGCGAGTCCACCCAGTTTCACTCCTGGCTTCGCTGTCTCGCTCCCAGCCCCGGGCGACCGTGCGGACGGGCCGGCTTCGACAGCGCCCACGCTTACGTTCGCGGCATCTTTCTGAAAACCGAGGATCGCGCCACGCCGGCGCTGGCGCTCTCCGGCGGCTCGCTGCTCGGCTCGCCGGTGATTCGCGGCCTGCGCGGGCTCGCCTTCAGCGCATCCGATCAGGGCAGCGGTATCCGCAAGGTCTACGTCGAGGCCAACGGCTCGGCGGTGGTCACCGACATCCGCAACTGCTCGGTGATCGACGGCTTCGCCACTGCGCTCAGCCCCTGTCCAGCCGCGACGAGCGAATCGGTCGCCATACCGACAACGGCGCCCGCGTTCGTCACCGGGCCGAACACCGTCACCGCCTGCGTCGAGGACCTCGCCCTGGATGGCTTCCCCAACCGCGCCTGCGAGCAGCGCCAGGTCTGGGTAGACAACATCTGTCCCGCCTCGGCGGTCGCCGGCGGCTCGGCGCTCAGCGCCGGGTTCGGCCGCGAAGGCACCGAGACCGTCGTGGTGCGCTCCGATCGTTCCGGACTCGTTCGCGGCCGGGTCAGCGGCGTCGGTGCCGGGGCCACGGTCTGTGCTCTGACCCGGGTGCCGCTCACCGGGCAGCCGATCCTGGTCGGCGCCACGACAACGACGACGGCCGACGGCTCCTACGCGCTCGAGCTGGCGCCCGGGGCTGGGCGCGAGGTCTTTCTCCACTACGTCGTCGGCGACGAGGTCGTCGCGCGCCATGGGTTGACGCTGAGAGCGAGCGCACGCCCGACGCTCGCGGTCAAACCCAGTCGCGGTGTGCGAAACCGCGACCGCCTCTACTTCACCGGCGCCCTCCCCGGCCCGGCCTGCTTCGACCGCGTCGTCAAGGTCCAGGCGCGATTGGGCAAGCATCGCTGGCAGGTCTTTCGCACCGATCGCGCCGACGAGTCGTGCGTGTTCAGCGCCCGCTACAAGCTGCGGGGCACGCGCGCGGCACGCAGGTACCGCTTCCGCGTCCTTGTCCCCGAGCAGGCCGGCTATCCGTTCGTGCGTGGCCACTCGGCAACGGCCCGGGTGAAGGTCAGGCGGCGCCGTTAGTCGGAGGAACGCTTGGCCTCGATGTCGCCAAGCTGCTCGGAGATCCAGACGCCGGGGTCGCGCTCGCGCACGATCTCGCGAAGGCGCGCAGCGCGCAGGCGGCGCTCCTCGGGATCCATCGTCAGCGCCCTGTGGATCGTGTCGGCCTGCTCTTGGATGTCGAAGGGATTGACCGAGAGCGTGCACTCGCCGAGCTCCTCGTGCGAGCCCGTGTTCTCGGACAACATGACGACGCCGTCGCGGCTGTTGACGGCCGGGGCCTCCTTGGCGACGAGGTTCATCCCGTCGAACAGGGAGTTGACCATGAGCAGGTCGAAATGCTTGTAGCGGGCAACGGCCTCGGGAAAGTTCTCGTAGATGCGCAGGTCGATCGGCATCCAGTCGGTGGTGCCGTGGCGGTGGTTGACGACCGCCACCAGCGCCTCGATTCGCTCCAGGTACTCGGCGTACTCGGGCACGTCTTGGCGTGATGGCTGCAGATGGGCGATGAAGGTGACGCGCTCGCGAAACTCCGGGTGCTGTTGGAGGAAGACATCGAACGAGGTGAACCCGCGCAGGACGTTCTTCGAGAGGTCGGCCCGGTCGACGCGGATGATCAGGTGGTCACGGCGGCGGCGCAGCAGGTCACGCTCGTACTCGGCCACCTCCTCGGAGGCCGCAGCGCGATCGAGGCGCTTGGCGTCGATGCCGAGCGGATAGGCACGGACCCAGGTCTCGCGTCCCGAATGCAGGACGGCGCCGCGCTCGTGGTCGACCTCGAGCTCCATCAACTCGCGACAGCAGTGGAGGAAATTTCGGCAGTAGGCGGTCGTGTGAAAGCCGATGATGTCGTTGGCGAGCAAGCCGCGGTAGATCTCCTCGCGCCAGCGCGCCGGAAGGATGCGCCAGCTGTCGGGCTGCGACCAGGGGATGTGGACGAAATGCTGGAGCAGCGCATCGGGACGTTGCTCGCGTACGAGCGCCGGCGCCGTATAGAGGTGGTAATCGTGGAACATGACCAGCGGCTCGCTGTCGTCGGCGATCGTCCGCAGCACCGCCTCGGCGATGTCGCGGTTGATCACCGTGTAGCCCTCGTCCCAGGCGGCGGCCTCCTCCCGGCGGATATCGGGCGCGTTGGAGAGGTCCCATAGGTAGTGCTGGATGAACCACAGGATCGGGTTGGCGATGACGTTGTAGAAACGGTCGTAGGCGACAGACTCGCTCTCGACCAGGAGAACGTCGTAAGAAACGCCGTCGAGGTCCAGTGCGATTGGCTCGCCATCGGCCTCGCGCGCAACGGCAATATCCTCTGTTGTCATCGCCGAAGCGACCCAGAGCGCGCCGCGGTTGGCGACCAGGCCGGTGAGCGCGGTCACGACCCCGCCGCCGCCGCGCTGAACGACTCGCTCGCCGTCAGCGGCGCGCTCGTACTGAGCCGGGCCGCGGTTGGAGACGATCACGAGTCGCTGGTCGGACACCGGAGTGAGAGTAGTGGGCCGAACAGAAACGCTTTCTCACTCAAACCGCGAGGCGCAGGCGCTGACTGGCGAGGACCCATGGAACGCCGTGTGCTCCGCCCACAAGCGACCGAGGGCGTTGGCTGCGCCTGCGGTCAGGTACCTATGTCAGTGAAAAGTTGCAACCAGTCGCGCAGCAGGCGCGGCGTGAGGAAATGCTCGCGGGCGTGCTCCTTGCCGGCGCGACCGATCCGCTTCGCCAGCTCGGGGTCTTCGAGGATCTCGATCGTACGCCGGGCGGCTTCCTCGGGTGAGGCGACCAAGAAGCCCGACACGCCGTCCTCGATCTGCAGCGGAATACCGCCGACGTCGCCGCCGATCGTCGGCCGGCCCTTCCACTGTGCCTCGGTCACGGTGAGACCGAAGCCCTCGCGAGTGGACTTCTGCATGCAGACGTCGGCCTGTGACTGGAAGGCGTTGATCTCGATTGCGCCGACGTTGTTGAGGTTGTTGAGGATCTTGATGTCGGGGTCGCCGTCGGCGTGGCGCACCGTCTCGTGGAAGAACTCCCAGCCTTCTGGATCATCGGTGGCCATCGAGCCCGCAAGCGCGAGCTGCGCGTCGGGGAGCTTCTCCTTGACCATGCGATAGCTGTCGATCACGCCGATCGGGTCCTTCCACGGGTCGAAGCGCGAGACCTGGAGGATCAGCGGCCGGTCGGTGTCGATCCCGAACTGCTCGCAGACGAAGGCGGCGTCCTCGGGCGAGAGCGCCATGTTCTTCGGCGAGAGCGGGTCGATCGCCGGCGGGCAGATCTTCAGCCGTCCGGCGTCGAGCCCGTCGGGCACGTACTCCTGACGGTGCCAAACGCTCGCGTCGTAGCCGTCGAGCAGCGGTAGCAAGCGCGCGATCGTCGCCGGGTTCGGAACCGAGAGGTCGATGTGACAGCGCCAAATCCAGCGACCTGACTTCTCGCGCGCGTTCTGCATCATGCCCGCCGGCTGCGGATCGTGGACGACGACCACGTCCCACTCGTCGCTCAGGCTCTGGGCGTTCATCACGTTGTAGGCCTGAAACACCTCCCACTCCTCGTCGGAGATCGTCTGCGGGTCGCCCTGAAGCGAGTTGTGCATCAGCTTCGAGACGTTGAAGAACTCCTCACGGCCGAGGATCACCTGCCAGTGAGCGTCGAGGCCGACGTCGTTCATCAGCGGCACCAGCGTGTAGAGGATCTCCGAAACCCCGCCGCCGAAAGCGGTGGCGTTTACATGCAGCACGCGCTTGCCCTTGAGCGGCTCGGCGAGGGCCCTGATCTCGTCGATCAGCCCGGGTCCGAGGATGTGCTTGTAGTCCGCAAGCGTCTTGTGGCCGAGAGGTACCTCCGTGAGCACGGCGAGGACCCTAGCGAGAGTCGCCCGGGGTCGCGAGGCGCAGGTGCCGACTGGCCAGGACGCAGGGAGCGCCGTGTGCTCTGTACGCAAGCGACCGAGGATGCCGCCAGACGGCGATCTGCGCCCGCGAGCTAGTTGATCGCTTCGGAGGGGCGCTCGCCGAGAGTGATCTCGACCTGCTCCTCGTCGCCATCGCGGATCACGTCGAGGGTGACCTCGTCGCCTGGATCCAGCAGCGAGATCAGCCGTGGCAGGTCAGCGTTGGAGTCGATCGCCTCGCCGTTGACGGCGACGATCACGTCGCCGCCGGCCTCGACCTGGGGGGCCTGGAAGCTAATGGGCTCGTCGCCCGCCCGCAGGCCGGCCTCGTCGGCGGGACCGCCGTCGACGACCGAGGCGACGAGCGCGCCGGTCTCGATCTCGAGATCGAGGCGCTCGGCAAGCTGCGGGTAGATCGGCTGGGTGGTGACTCCGGCATATGCGTAGCGAACCTCGCCGCTTTCGCGCAGCTGCTCTATCGAGCGCTCAGCGAGGTCGATCGGGACGGCGAAGCCGACGCCCTCGTTGCCGCCGGAGGAAGTCTGGATCTGCTGGTTGATGCCGACGACCTCGCCGGCCGCGTCGAGCAGCGGTCCGCCCGAGTTGCCGGGGTTGATCGCGGCGTCGGTTTGGATCGCGCCGTCGATGCGAAAGCTGGTCAGCGACTCGATCGAGCGGTCGGAGGCGGAAACGATGCCGACCGAAAGCGATTGTGATTGCAGCTCGCCGAACGGGCTGCCGATCGCGGCGACGCCTTCACCGACCTCGACGTCGGTCTCGGAGCCCAGCGGCAGCGGCGTCAAGTCGAGGCCGTCGGGGTTGACCTTGAGCAGGGCGACGTCTGCGAACGGGTCGAAGCCGACGATCTCCGCTTCAACTTGGTTCTTGTCGGCGAACTGGACGTAGACCTCAGTGGCGGCGTTGAGCGGACCCTGCTGCGCGCCACTGGTCGTAGCGTCGGTGACGACGTGGGCATTGGTGACGATCTCACCATCGTCGGAGATGACGAAGCCCGAGCCTTGGCCGGCGGCGGGTCCGCTGCCTCCGAGGAGGCTCGCGGTCGCGTCGCTGCCACGGAA
>JBKJXG010000057.1:0-8788 GCA_046716525.1 Solirubrobacterales bacterium | reverse complement strand
GCTGGTGCGGCGGCGAGATCTCCGGGCCAATCGCAACCGAAGTCATGGGGGCTTTGCTGGATGGCGGTTGAGGAAGCGCCGTGGCGCTGACTCAAGGCCAGCGCATCGGCGATAGCTACACGCTGGTTAGTCGCTTGGGCAGCGGCGGGATGGCGGATGTGTGGCTCGCGCGTGACGAGATGCTCGACCGCCAGGTCGCGCTCAAGTTCCTGCACGAGCGCTTTGCCCAGGACGAGCAGTTCGTCGAGCGCTTTCGCCGCGAGGCGCAGTCGGCGGCCCATCTCCAGCACCCGAACGTGGTCGGCGTCTACGACCGCGGCGAAGCTGACGGGCGCAACTGGATCGCGATGGAGTACGTCGAGGGGGCGACGCTCAAGGACCTGATCACCCGCGGGCTGACGATCGCCGAGGCCTGCGAGATCGTCCGCCAGATCCTGATCGGAGCTCGATTCGCTCACTCGCGCGGGATCATCCACCGCGACCTCAAGCCCCAGAACGTGATGGTCGACGGCGAGGGCCGCGCCCGCGTCACCGACTTCGGCATCGCCCGAGCCGGGTCATCGGAAATCACGCAGACGGGCTCGGTTCTCGGTACCGCTCAGTACCTCTCGCCGGAGCAGGCACAAGGGCTCGAGGTCACGGCCACCTCCGATCTCTACTCGATCGGCGTCATCCTCTACGAGGCGCTCACCGGCCAGGTTCCGTTCGAGGCCGATACGCCGGTTGCGGTGGCGCTGAAGCAGGTCTCCGAGCAGCCACGACCGCCGTCGCAGCTCAACCCGCAGGTCTCTGCGGCCCTCGACATGGTCGTGCTCAAGGCGCTCGCGAAGGACCCGGCGAACCGCTTTCAAAGTGCCGATGAGTTCCTCAGCGCGCTCGAACAGGCCGAGTCCGACCCATCGGGAGCGGCTCTGGGCGGCACCGCTGCCTACCCCGCCGTAGTGGTCGTCGACGAGGAGCCGCCACCCGAGGAAGAGGGCTGGATTACTCGCAACCGCCTGATCGCACTCGTCGTGATCGCCTTGCTCTTGATCGCGGCAGCCGTCTGGGCCCTGACTCGCGACAGCACCGAGACGACCAACGTTCCCGCGGTGATCGAGAAGTCGGAGGCCGAAGCGCGCTCGGTACTCGAGCGCCGCGGCTTCGATGTCGCCACCGCCACCGTCGCCAACTGCGCCCCCGAGAGCACGGTCGTCGAGCAGGACCCGGCTGCGGGCTCGGAGGCCGAGGAGGGCGCGCGGATGACGCTGACCGTCAGCCTCGGGCTCTCGGTCGAGGTCCCGCCACTGCGAAACGAGACTCTCGCCAACGCCCGGGAGCAGCTTCAGGCCGAGAACCTGCTGGTCGCAGAGGAGGAGATGGCGTCGCGCGACGTCGAGTCGGGCCGCGTGATCGAAACGCGCCCCGCCGCCGGCGAGGAGGTCGAATGCGGCTCGACCGTGACCTTGATCGTTTCCACCGGCGCCAACCTGATCACCCTGCCCGACGTCCTCGGCGAGACCGAGGAGGAGGCCGAATCTGAGCTCGAGCGGCTCGGGTTCATCGTCAACACCGACTTCCGCGACGCCGATCAGGAGGAGGGGATCGTGATCGGACAGGATCCCGGCCCGGGCTCAGATCTGCTGCGCGGCGACGGGGTCACGATCATCGTCTCCACCGGCGCCGGCTCGGTTACCGTGCCGAGCGTGGAGGGCCAGTCCGAGGACGCGGCGCGCAGGCTGCTCCAGAGCCGCGGCCTCAGCGTCGAGGTCGTACCGCGTGAGACCGCGGACGCCGACGAGGACGGCCGGGTGCTCGACCAGGCTCCGGGTGCAGGCGGGCGCCTGCGCCAGGGCGACTTCGTCACGATCTACGTCGGCGAGCTGATCGAGGAGCCCGAGCCCGAGCCGGAGCCCGAAACGACGACGACCGAGCAGACAACCACCACAGAGCCGAAGGCTGAGCAGCGACGATGAAGGTGGCCGTGATCTCGGGTGGGCGCTCCTCGGAGCACGAGATCTCGCTGCAGTCGGGAGCCTCGGTGGCCGCCGGTCTGCGCGTCGCGGGCCACGACGTGATCGAGGTCCTGATCGAGCGCCAGGGGCGCTGGCTCGCCGACGGACGTGAGGTCGAGATGCGCGCCGCCGGTGGCCTCCTCGGCTGCGAGGTGGCGTTTCCGGTCCTGCACGGCCCCTTCGGTGAAGACGGCACGGTCCAGGGCTTACTCGAGACCCTCGACATCGCCTACGCGGGCCCCAGCGTGCTCGCCGCAGCCGTAGCGCTCGACAAGCTCGTCTGCAAGCGGCTGCTCGCCTTTCACGGGCTACCGCAGGTCGAGTTCGCCGAAGTCGGTGAGCCGGGTTGGCGCGATCATGCCGCGGCGATGGGCAGGCCCCTGTGGGTCAAGCCCTCGCGCCTGGGCTCCAGCGTCGGGATCACCCGCGTGCTCGGTCTGGAGGCCGAGCTCGACGAGGCCGTCAGGTTCGCGCTCACTCACGACCCACGGGTGATCATCGAGGCCGACGCCGCCGGCCTCGAGGTCGAATGCTCGGTGATCGGCAACTCGAGCCTGGGCGAGGACCCCGACTCGGTCGAGACGTCGCTGCCCGGCGCGATCGTCACCAAAGGATCGGATTGGTATGACTTCGAAGCCAAGTACGTCGAAGGCGGCATGGAGCTTCAGGTGCCACCCCCGATCCCAGACGACGCGGTTGAGCGCGTGCGAGAGCTGGCTGCCCGGGTGTTCCGGGCGGTCGGCGGCACCGGCCTCGCCCGCTGTGACTTCTTCGTCCGCGACGGCGGCGAGGTGCTCGTCAACGAGATCAACATGATCCCCGGCTTCACCTCGACCAGCGTCTTCGGCAAGCTCTTCGAGGCCACCGGGGTGCCCTATCCCGAGCTTTGCGACCGCCTCGTTCAACTCGCCGTCAGGCGCTATGAGCGCGAGCGCTCATACGAGTTCTAAGCGCCGGGCGGGCTCTGCTTCGCCGCCGCCCAGCGCAATCGCGATGCCGACCGGCACCCTTAGCCGGCCGCCAAGGCCGCCTCGGAGATCTCCACCTTGTACTCGCCCGGTGCCCCTGTGAGCTTGGTCAGCCAGATCAGGTAGTACTGCGAAGGCTCGGCCACCTCGAACTCGACCCGCGCGTTGTCGGCGGCATCGGGAACCTCGCCGACCGGCTCGCCCCAATCGGCGAGCTCTTCTGGCGGCCCTTCGGCCGCTGCATAGATCTCTGCGTCCCATCCACCATCGACGGAGCTGATCGACAGGCTCGTACCCTCGACGGGCTCGCCGGCATCGACGATCAGCCCGACACCGGGCTTGCCCGCAGCGTCGAGGACGACGTCGGAGGAGGTGTACTCCTCGGTCGGCCAGGCGGTGGCGGTGTCACCGTCGATCGCGAGTGCGGCTTCCTCGGAATGCTCCTGATCGTCGCCACCGGTCGCCACCGGGTCGAACGCAGCAGCCTCGACCAGCTCGACCTCCGCTCCAACCTGATCCTCGCCACCCCCACCGGCCGCCCCACCGGCCCGCCGCTCGTCGTCGCTGAGCAGTCCGGCGACGAGGAGCGCCGCGACCACCGCAGCGAGGACCAAGACGATGCCGGCGATCGAGATCCCACTGCGCTTCAGGATCCGCAGTCGCCGGTCGGAAGAGACTGAGTTGAGCACCGTGGTCGCCTCGCCGGTCGCGCGCCCGGCACGTGCCACCTCGACCTCGAGCGCGTTCTCGAGGTCGGCCAGCATCGCCTCCATGTCGTCGTAGCGCTTGTCGGGCTTCTTCTCGGTCGAGCGCTCGACCACGGCGGCCAGCGCCGAGGAAGCGTCGCGACGCTTTCGCTGCACGTCGGGCTTGCGCTCGTTTACGTGTTTCATCGCCACGCCAACGAGATTGTCGGCCTGGAACGGGACCTCGCCGGTGAGCATCTCGTAAAGCAGGATGCCGAGCGAGTAGATATCGGAGCGAGCGTCGACCTCCTGCCCCATCGCCTGCTCGGGCGAGACGTAGTCGGTCGTCCCGAGAACGCGGCCGGTCTTGGTCAGGCCGTCGTTCTCGAGTGAGCGAGCGATGCCGAAGTCGGTGACCTTGGCGCGTCCGTCGGCGTCGATGAGCACGTTCTGAGGCTTGACGTCGCGGTGCACGAGCCGTCGCGCGTGCGCGGCCTGCAGCCCACGTCCGACCTCGATCCCGTAGGCCGCGGCCTCGTCGAGCGGCAGCCGCCCAAGGCGGTCGATTCGATGCTTGAGCGTTTCGCCGTCGCAGTACTCGAAGACTATGTAGGGCCGGCCGCCGTCTTCCCCGGCGTCGATCACAGCCACCACGTTCGGATGTGAGACCTGCGCCACCGCCCGCGCCTCGCGGCGAAAGCGCTCGATCTGGTCGGGCTGGTCGGAGATCTCGCGGTGCAGGACCTTTGCCGCGACCCAGCGTTCGAGCGTCTCGTCGCGAGCGAGATAGACGGTCGACATGCCGCCGCTGCCGAGCTTCGACTCGAGCCTGTAGCGACCAGACAGCACCGTCCCGGTGAGTGCTCCTGGTGATCCTGTGGTCGCTTCGCTCATCGCCTCTCTATTTTCAACGCTTCGCCCGGCCGCAGGCTCTGCGGCCTCCCAGGTGCATGATGACCGTCGAGCTTCGCTACTACACCGACCCCGCCTGCGACTGGTCTTGGGCGACCGAGCCGAAGCTGCGCAAGCTGCTGTGGCAGTTCGGCGACGAGCTGCGGCCGCGGTGGGTCATGGGCGGCCTCTGGCGCACGGTTGAGGCTTCCGAGCACGCTCACCACCTCGCGAGCTGGCTCGAGGTCTCGGCCCAGTCGGGCATGCCCTGTGATCCGCGGGTGTGGAACGGAGGTTCGATCTCTTCCTCCTACCCGGGATGTCAGGCCGTGCGCGCCGCTTGCGAGCAGGGATCCGCCGCCGGCTACCGGTACCTGCGCCGCCTGCGCGAAGGGATCTTCTGCGAGCGGCTCAAGCTCGATCACCCCGCGGCGCTGATAGCCGCGGCCGCGCCCGCGGGGCTCGATGTCGCCCGGTTCGAGGTCGACCTGCGGTCGCACGCGATCCTGGAGGCGTTCGCAGCCGATCTCGAAGACGTGCGAAACCCGATCGAGGCGGCTGGCGCCGAGGGCAAGGTTGTCGATTTGGGTGAAGGCAAATGCCGCTACGCGCTGCCGAGCGCCGTCTTCACCGCGACCGATGGCAAGCGGCATGGAGTCTTCGGCTGGCAGCCGTACGACGCCTACCGCGAAGCGGCGTTGGCGGCGGGAGCTCAGCTTCAAAACGATCGTCCCGCCGAGCATGTGGAGGCGATCGAACGCTTCGGGCGTTGCGCCACGCGCGAGATCGAGGAGCTCAGCGGCCGCCCGCGACCCGTGGTCGAGGCCGAGCTGTGGGCGCTTGCGCGCGAGTGGCGACTGAAGCCCATCCCCGTGCTCACCGGCGTGCTCTGGGAGCTCGCCTAGCCCGCCGCCGGCGTCTCGTCCGCCCCGCTTTCGAGGCCTCGGATCAGGCTGGTGAGCTCGGGGCCCGCCTTCTCAGGCGAGCCCGCGTCGAACGGAGGATCGGGGTCGTACTCGATCCCGAGCTGAATCGCCCTGGCGACGTCGTCCCCGGCAATACGCGCGGCCAGCGTCAGCGCCATGTCGATCCCGGCCGAGACACCCGCGGCGGTGACGATCTTGCCGTCGACGACGACGCGCTCGGCGGTCGGAACCGCGCCGAAGTCGGCCAGCGAGTCGCGGTAGGCCCAATGGCTGGTCGCTCGTTTGCCCGCGAGCACCCCGGCGGCGCCGAGCAGCAGCGACCCGGTGCAGACCGACGTCGTCCAGGTCGTGCCCTCGTGTACGGCGCGAACCCAGTCCAGTACGTCCTCGTCTTCGATCAGCGGACGGGTGCCCTCGCCGCCTGGAATCAACAGCACGTCGGGCGAGCGCTCGTCGGCGATCGCCGCATCGGCGTTGAGCCCGAGCCGCCCCGTGTCGGTGCGCTTCATCCCAGTCTCCTTGGCGACGAATGTGAGCTCGGCGCCCGGCAGCCGAGAGAGAACCTCGTACGGCCCGATCGCATCGAGGGCCGTGAGCTTGTCGAAGATGAGGATGGCAATCTTCATCTCGTCATCATCTCGCAGCGCCGCGCTCCACGACCCCTGCCCTGTTGGTCACCGAGCCGATCCGCCGGCTGCCCGGGTGATGCGTGGCGAGCAATTGCGCCGCAGCGTCGGCGTCCTCATCGGCCACCACGCAGACGAAGCCGCAGCCCATGTTGAACACCTCGTACATCTCCTCGTCGCCGACGCCCCCGAGCTCGGCGATCAGGGTGAACACCGGCGGCACTTCGAGCGGCTCGTCGATCGCGTAGCCGACCGGCGCCGCGAGCCGGCTCAGGTTGTTGAGGCCGTCGCCGGTGATGTGGGCGAGACCGCGGACGTCGGCCGTCGACGCCAGCAGCTCGAGCACAGCGCGAACGTAGATCACGGTTGGCTCCAGCAGCACGTCACCGAGTGCCCGTCCGAGCCGCTCGTCCTCGAGCGGTACCTCTGCCAGCGCCCTGCGCGCCAGCGTGTAGCCGTTGGAATGAAGTCCTGACGAGGGCAGGCCGATCAGAGCGTCGCCCGGCTCGATCCGCTCGCCGGTTACGACTGCGTCCAAGGCGACGAGGCCAATCGCGCTGCCGGCGAGCTCGATGCCGTTGACGACATCTCCGACCTGAGCGATCTCGCCGCCGGGGATCTCGATCCCAGCGAGCTCGGCGCCGGCTCGCAGGCCTTGGCCGATCGCGCCGCAGATCTCGGGAACCGCACTGCGACAGAGGATGAAGTCGACCATCGCAATCGGCTCGGCGCCGACGCAGATCAGGTCGTTGACGTTCATCGCGACGCAGTCGATGCCGATCGTCTCGAAGCGCCCGCTCTGCTCGGCGACAACCATCTTCGTGCCAACGCCGTCAGTGCCGAAGGCCATCCCCTGGTTCTCGCCGATGCGCAGGACGCTGGCGAAGTGGCGCCCGAGCGGGACGACGCGTGATGGCTTGCCGGTCTCGATGCGCGCCAGGTGTGAGACGAGAGCGTCGACCGCGGCGTCGGCGTGGTGCTGGCTCACGCCCGCGGCGGTATACGCGTCCTGTTCGCTCACCGCGTCATTCTCGCGGCAACGACGGCGGCGAGGGTGAGCCGGTAGGCCGCGTAAGGCCAAAGCGCGCGGTCGCGCTCGACCAAGCCGATCAGGCGCTGCGAGGCGAGGGTCGAAGCGAAGGAGGTGCCGACGCCCGCGACGATCGCGTCTCGCAGGCTCGAGTCGACCCCGCGCCGGCGCAATCGGATCCCCTTCAAGATCGTGGCCCCGACGATCACCGGCAGGGCCACGGTGCGCGAGAGCAGGTTCGCGTGCTCGCGCGTGAACCGTCGCTGGCGCGCTGCGGTCAGGGTGGCGCCGTTTCGCGACACGCCTGGGATCAGGGCCGCCGCCTGGGCGATTCCGAGGGCGAGCCCGTCGGCCGGCCCGGCGTCGCCGGGACCGCGTTCCTGCGGGCTGCGGTCGGCGGCGATCATCGCCACGGCGCCGAGCGCGAGACCGGCCGCGATGCTTGCCGGGCCGCCAAGCCTCCCCTCGATCTCACGCTCGAGCGTATAGCCCGCGACCGCAGGCGGCACGAAGGAGAGCGCAACGACGGCAGCGCGGCGAGCGTCGAAGGCCGCCAGCTCGTCAGCGATCACCCGGCGCTGGCCGATCAGCAGCGCCGCCGCGGTGCCGGCATGAAGTGCGACCTCGAAGCTCTTTCGCTGCTCCGGATCGATCCGCTCCCAGCCCCAGCCGGCAAACCAGGGAACGAGCGAGAGGTGGGCCGAGCTCGAAACCGGCAGCAGTTCCGTTGGCCCTTGGACGAGGCCGAGCAGCGCCGCCCGATCAAGCGTGAGCTCAGCCGCTCTCTTGCGCAACCGTCGCCCCCGAGCCGCCACCGCCCCGCCGACGCCTGATCAGCAGGTAGATCACACCGCCGATTACGCCCGCCGCCACCAGGTAGTCGCCGTAGTGCAGGTAGTCGCGCCACTGCTCCCAGTTGTCGCCCACCGCCTGGCCGACCAGGGCGAGCATCAAGACCCAGGGAATGCACCCGGCGAGCGTCAGCAGCGTGAAGCGCCAAAACGGCATCCGCGCCACGCCGGCGGGCAGGGAGATGAAGGTGCGGATGATCGGCAGCATCCGCGTGAAGAAGACAGTGGCGTCGCCGTGGCGCTCGAACCAGTCGTCGGCCCAAGCCAGGTGCTTGGGGTTGATGTGGATGAAGCGGTTCTTCTCGAGCACCTCCATGCGCCCGTAATAGCCGACAGCCCACGCGGCCCAGGAGCCGACGACGTTGCCGAGGACCCCCGCCGCGACGATCCCGAACAGGCTCATGTCACCCTCGGAGACATTGAAGCCGGCGAAGAGCATGATCGCCTCGCTTGGAACGGGAATGCAGGCGCTCTCGAGCGCCATCAGGATGAACACGCCGACGAGTCCGACCGAGTCGATGAAATCGGTCGCGACGTCAACGATCGGGTCGACGACGAAGTCGGTCAGGCCGGCGAGCGGCAGCGCGCCGTCGAGATTGAGCGGGTCCATGCGAGGCGGACACGTTACCCACCGGCTGGCCGTCGGCAGTCGTAGACTCGATTCGATGTCGCGCCTCACCGACCCCGTCTACAGACGGCGCGCGCTCGTGTTCGCCGCCGACGCTCTGCTCTGCGCGCTCGCCTTCGCCCTCGCCTTCAAGCTGCGCTTCCTCGAGAGCCGCGTCGGCATCCCCGACAACTACGAGACGATGCTCG